>CAKQKQ010000020.1 GCA_934249265.1 uncultured Clostridia bacterium
CGAAATAATCTCTTGTATAAAATAAAACGAACTCAAGATTTTCTCTCGGGTTCGTTTTATTCTTGTTTGGTGCGGATGACGGGATTTGAACCCACATGAGTTGCCCCATTAGAACCTGAATCTAACGCGTCTGCCGTTTCGCCACATCCGCATATTTAAGCAAGTCGCCTTGCTTAATTTTTATTTCGTTTTTATCGATAAAATTCTTTTTAATGCGTTTCTTACACTTAATTACAATTAAATATTGCTTTTTATTGCCAAATGGCTGTCGATAAACGCTTGCACTTTTTCGTTTTCAATGCCCGCAAGAGCCAAACACAGCGAAGTAAATGCGTCTTCAACGTGATTAAAACTTTCGTTGTCGTAAAGTTTTTGACAAATTTCGTTGAGCGCGTCGATTAGCGAGTAGATTTGCTTTTCGTCGAGATTAAACGAGTCCATACCGTCGTACACGTCTATCACTGCGTTGTAAATATCTACACTGCGCCTCGTGACGTACCATTTTCTGAAAAAATAATACGTCGTAGCCGCCACCGCCGCAGATATAAGTATTAAAAAACTTTGCTTGAAAACGGCAAAATACAGCGTCGTCAACGCAACTACTATTATAGCACAACTTATCCAAACAGCCAAATAATTTTTTACTTTTTTCTGTTTTACCGCAAACTTGCCGATTAGTTCTTTTAGAGAAAGTTCTACCATTTCTTTGCTTAATCGATGCTCTTCGGCGTCGATTTTTTCTCTTTCGCCCTCGGTCATGTTGCTTTTTTCTATAAAATCTTTAAAGCACGCGCTTATCTCTTGTTTTTCGGTTTCGTCGGCAAATTCCATTGCTTTGTCCAAATACTGCTTGTAAGTAGTATTGGCATAGTCGGTCATATTTTTGCACTCGAGACGGGCTTTATAAAGCCACAACTTGTAATTTGTATTGGAATATTGCTCGGCGGTCTTGATTTCTTCTGCAGCCTTTTCAAAATCCAACGCGTTTAAATGATAATCTATCCTATATAAGCACAATTCGAGCGTCTTGTAATCCTCGCCGTGAGCGACTTTTTTATCTTCAGACTTCTCTTTTTTCAAACTCGAATAATATTTTACCGCCCTTTCCTTTTCGAGCGTGTTGCCGCAATGCGGACACTGCATATGCCCGACTAAATCGTCAAGCACGAACTCTTCTTCGCAGTAATAACATTTAGCATTGTATTTTTCCATCGCACACTCCGATATGCTTATTTTTTGCGCGTTTGCGCAATTAACGCTTAACCCGTTTGCGTAATTAACGATTAATCAGTTTACACAATTAACGTTTGACTTTTTGCTTAATCAACGCTCATTTTTACCCGTTTTACGCAATACGTATCGCATAAAACCGTCAAGCCGCTCAATTTAAAGACTTTTCTCGTCCACGCTAAACCACGTTAAATAGGCGTAAATTACCTTAATAACGACCTCATTAAACAGCCTTAAAGCGTGTAGAAAAGTATTATTCCCACTCGATTGTTGCGGGCGGTTTCGAGGTAATATCATAGCAAATGCGGTTGATATCTTTTACTTCGTTGACGATGCGGTTGCTTATTTTTTCAAGCACGTCGAAAGGTATACGCGCCCAATCGGCTGTCATACCGTCCACGCTTGTGACGGCGCGCAACGCCAAAGTGTATTGATAAGTTCTTCCGTCGCCCATTACGCCGACGGTTTTGCAGTTTGTAAGCACCGCAAAATATTGCCAAATTTCTCTGTCGAGTCCCGCTTTTTTGATTTCTTCTCTATAAATATAGTCCGCGTCTTGCAAAATCGCTATTTTTTCGGGAGTTATGTCGCCGATAATTCTTATTGCGAGTCCCGGACCGGGGAACGGTTGGCGCATAACGATATTTTCGTCGAGACCGAGTTCTAATCCCACTCTTCTTACTTCGTCTTTAAACAAATCTCTAAGCGGCTCGATAATCTCTTTAAAGTCCACGACCGACGGTAAACCGCCCACGTTGTGGTGAGATTTTATCGTCGCCGAATGTCCTTTTCCGCTCTCGATTACGTCGGGATAAATCGTGCCTTGCACGAGATAATCTACCGCGCCTATCTTTTTCGCTTGCTCTTCAAACACTTCTATAAATGCTTTGCCGATAATTTTTCTCTTCGCTTCGGGTTCGGTCACGCCCTTTAAAAGAGTGAGGAATTTTTCGCCTGCGTCCACTTTTATAAGGTTCATGCCCATTTCGCATTTAAACACTTTGTAGACCTCGTCTGCCTCGTTTTTGCGCAACAAACCGTGGTCTACGAAAATGCAAGTGAGGTTGTTTCCAACCGCTTTATGGATAAGAGTCGCCGCCACCGCGCTGTCAACGCCGCCGCTCATGGCGCAAAGCACCTTTTTATCACCCACTTTTGCCTTGATTTTTTCGACTTGCTCGTTCACGAAGTTAGACATCGTCCAATCGCCGTTAAGTCCGCAAACGTTATACAAGAAATTATGTAAAATTTCGTTTCCGCATTTAGTGTGCATAACTTCGGGGTGGAATTGCACGCCGTAAATCTTTTTTTGCGCGTTTTCAAACGCCGCTGCGGGGCAAGTTTTTGTAGTTGCCGTGACTTTAAAGCCTTCGGGCACTTTGCTCACGTAGTCGGTATGGCTCATCCAGCACACGTTTTTCTCGGGAATACCTTTAAAAAGCAAACTTTCGGTATCGTAATTTATGTCACTTTTGCCGTATTCGCGCGTGTCGGCATGGCTAACCTCTCCGCCGAGCGTGTAGGCGATTAATTGCGTGCCGTAACATATGCCCAGCACGGGTATGCCGAGAGAAAAAATCTCTTTATCTACGCGCGGAGAACTTTCCTCGAATACGCTGTTAGGTCCGCCCGTAAAAATGATGCCGTCTGCGCCGTAATCTTTAATTCTTTGCATAGAAATATCGCAAGGCAATAAGTCGCAATATACGTTTTGCTCTCTTACTCGTCTTGCGATTAATTGATTATATTGACCGCCGAAATCAAGAATAAGTACTTTTTGATGTTTCATGTGTTCTCCTATTAATTTTTAAGTACGTATTTCAAACCTTGGTAGAACAAACCGCAAATCCGGCACAGTTTTATCGTTTTCTGCATATTATTGCGGCACGTAATGTTTTTACGACGTAAAGTCGACCGCAAAATATACAAGTCGGTCTTGTTTCTGCATATTATTGCGGCTTGTTTGGACAAGGCAAACGACTGAACGCGTAATACATGTACTTAAAAGTCGTTTAACGCAGTACAAATTACAAATCGACTTGACGGCGCAAAAATTGTTCTAATGGGGTTTGAAATACGTACGTTTGCCGAAGATAAAACGGTCGTTTGTAAGTAAATCACAAATCGATTTTCGACAAATCAAAATATTTTTAAGCCGAATAAATCGACTTTTTTACTTGTTTAAGCCGACTTTTTGGCTTGGTCTATTCTGCTTATCATTTCGCGAATTTTAAGCAAAACGTCGGAAATTGCGGCTTGCTCTTCATCGGTAACAGCCCTTTCCACAAGCGTAACGGAAGGCGTTTCTTCCCTTATGCGTTTAAGTTCTTCTTTCGTGATGGTTTTGTCGATCGTAAGCGGCTCGAGTTTGGTATAAATGTTTTCGAGCGTCGCTTTGTCTTTGTTTTTATACGCGCAAATTATAAACGAATTGACGGGATTGTAATTGCCGAACTCGAAAGTGTATTTAAACACGGCGTCAAACGCCTTTTGTTTATCGCCTTTGCGGTATAATGCCGTCGAGTATTTATTAGCGATAAAATCGTAATATTTAGTACCCGAATCGGTGTATCTGCTTTCGCTGTAATCGTAAAAACGCGGCTCGTCCAAGAGTTTTCCGCTATATTTTACTATAAGCGTCTCGTTGCCCGAATACACGCTTTTTGCCACCAAATCTAAAAGATTTTCAAAAGAATCGTCTCTTTTGTACACAACTTCGCTGCATTTTGCCGACAAATCGTCAAGCCCGAGCGTCGCGCAACTGTTTGACATTACTTTGGGGAAAAATATTACCATCGACCCCAAAAAGAACAGCACCGCCGACAACAGCGCAAGTATCGAATACATAAAAGTTTTTAATGCAAGTTTATTCATTAAACCTCCGACACAAAAACGTTTGTATTTTTGTCCTTGAGTAAAAATCGTTTAAGTAAAAATCGACAGCGATTAATTTGTTTTTAAAAATTATACCGACCGATTATTATATATAATAACATATAATAAGAAAAATCAAAAGTATTTTTTACAAATTTTTATATCTTTCCGCAATTTTTCATATTTTTTTGCAAGCCGAAATATAAATAAAACGAAGGTATAAAGTATATGAAAAAATTTTTAAGCATTGCGTTTTGCGCGCTGTTTATGTTTTACGCATGCGCGCTAATCTCGTGTAAAAACGACAATTTGTATTTGCAAAATATCAGCCAATTGCGAGTTGACGTATTTGTCGGTGATTACAACGGCAACACCCTAACCGTTTATCCCGAAGAAAAAGAATATCCGTTTATCTACGACGGCAACGCTTGCGAAAGAAAACGCTTCGTCACGATAAAACTCGATAATCTTACAAGCGACGAAATTTACGCCGAGTTTACTTTGGACGGCGAAACTTACGGCTCGCAAATGGTTTTTCAAGTGCTGCCAAACGCTTTGATGTGTACTCTTGAAGTGCCGACGTTGCCGCAAAAAAGCCTTACCGTGTCTATCACGCAAAACGATTCGATAGTCAAAGTGGAGACAAAATCTGTCAAGATTGGAGATACCGTATCTTATAAAACCGCCATAAACTCTGTTTTTAAACAGAAAAAAGATTTCATAAAAACGCTTAAAAGTCACAACGTACTTCAAGCGGAAATTCAAGCAAGACTTTTATATGAAGACGGCAAAAATTATTGGTATATCGGCTTTGCGGACAAAAAAGGTAACCTCACCGCATTTTTAATCGACGGCAAAGACGGCAAAATTTTAGCCGAGAAAAGCCAACCCGCCCAACCTCAACCGAGATAATTTTGTTTTATTTATTGATTTAATCGAACGCAAATAAATTTTATTGCGATTTAACGGTGTGCCAATAAATTGTACTGCGATTTAACCCAACACTAATTTATTGCAATTTAACAAAACACTAATAAATGTAAGCGCGTATATAAAACTATATTTGCAAAAACCATATAAAATCGCTTTGCGGAATAGATTTTACATTTTAAAGCGACTTATATTTAAAGCGTTTTACTTCAAAACCGTTTTACTTAAAGCGTTCCGTTTTAAAATATTCCTCAATTAATTAAACAAATTTAAATGTTAAAAAAGAGTTGCCGTATAAAGCAACTCTTTTCAAATTTAATAATCATTATTTATATAGCGGAATATTATACACCGGCAGCACCTAAAAGTCTACCAGCCAATTTATAAATTATGTTGGATATCTTTGCTGCTTGTAAAGTTTCGGAAGTAACCTTGAATACGCTCGGGCAAAGACGAACGACGCACATAAATCCTACTACAATTACTGCGGCAAACGCTACGTCGATCACAAGACCCAAAATGCTGTCTAAATACTTGAAAGCGATGAACTTGCGGCAGTAGTTTAAGAATTTGCGGATAAGCCACATAAGTAAAGTAGAAATTATGTAACAAACGATAAACGCGCCTAAACCAAATACGCCTTGAGCGAGATATTTAGAAACTTGTTCGCACGTCATACCGATTTTTTCAAATAAAGTATTTTCTCCGCCGAGCATGTTGTAGAACGATTCGGTGAGAGTCTCTATCCAGCCCCACTTTTCAAACGGGTTGGTAACGAGTAAAAATGCACCAAAGCCCGCAAGCGCAAGTGCTATAAGTACCGCAAAAAAACCGCCCGCAGTATTGCTGAAACCTTTTTTCCAACCGAAAATAGCCATCAACAACACCAACAAAATAATTGCCACGTCCGCTAACCAATACATATAGGTATCCTATCCTTAAAATTATTTAAAAGCATAACATAGTACACTTATTTATATTATATATGCTTATTTGCAAAATGTCAACACCAAATTTAATTTTTTTCTATTAAATTTTAATATTGAGCAAAATATCCGCCTAAAACGACCGTTTTGTTTCTAAAAACCGCATTAAATCGCCGCAGTCGCACATAAAACTTGCATTAAACCAACCACAGTCGCACATAAAAGTCACTTAAATTTACGCAAACTTTTATAAAAATTGCGTTAAACCGACCGCAACCGCTTGCAAAATTTGCTTTAAACTACCGACCGCAGTTTATATAGCCGCCGCCAACAACAGTTTAAGCCGCTCGCCGACTACAGTTTATGTCACTCGTCAATAACAGTTTATATCGCTTATCGACTGCCAAAAATCAACCGTCGATTATTGCTTTTTAAAACTATCTTTAAGTCCGACGATTTCGGAAAGAACAACTTTGTCGCCCTTGGTCATCTTTTTAGCATAGCATTTTCTAAGCAATTGGAAACTTTCGCCGTCCTTTGCGTTCACGAGATAAGGTTCGGCTTTGCCGTTGAATTTATGCACGCTGTCGTAATTCATTCTTTCGCTGAAGTCTTGACCGTTGTATTCGGCGTCTTTCAAGAGATATTCGTACTCTCTTATTTCGACGTCTTTACAGTTGTTTGCGTCAACCCAATGAATCGTGCCTTTGCACTTAATTCCACTCGTGTCGTTGCCGCTGCGAGATTCGGGTACGTAACTGCACAAAATTTCTTTTACTTTTCCGTCGCCACCTAAAACAACGTCGTCGCACTTAACTATATAAGCGTTTTTAAGTCTCACGTAGCCGTCCTTTTTAAGTCTAAAATACTTCGGGGGCGGGCAAAGCGAGAAATCTTCCGCTTCTATATACAAATCTTTCGAGAAAGTAATTTCCCTTTGACCGAGTTCGGGCTTGTTGGGGTTGATATCGAATTTAAGCGTTTCGGACTCGTTGGGATAATTTGTTATGGTAAGTTTAACGGGCTCGAAAACAGCCATCGCCCTTTCGGCGTTGATATTGAGATTATCTCTTATGAAATGCTCGAAATAACTTACTTCTATTTCGCTGTTTGCCTTTGCTACGCCGATTTCTTCACAAAAAGCCTTGAGCGCGTCAGCCGGCACACCTCTGTTCCTAAGTCCCGTAAGCGTGGGCATTCTGGGGTCGTCCCAACCTTCTACCGCTCCGTCCTCGACGAGTTTTTTAAGGTAACGTTTACTCATAACGGTATTCGTAATGTTCAACCTTGCGAACTCGATTTGTCTGGGTTTATGCTCTACGCCCGTGTTTTCCACTACCCAATTGTACAAAGGTCTGTGGTCCTCGAATTCAAGCGTGCATATCGAGTGAGTTACGCCTTGCATGCTGTCGCAAAGGGGGTGAGCGAAGTCGTACATGGGATAAATACACCATTTATCGCCCGTTCTGTGGTGCGTAGCGTGCAAAACTCTGTAAATAACGGGGTCTCTCATATTGATATTGGGAGAAGCCATATCGATTTTAGCGCGCAAAACCTTTTCGCCGTCCTTAAACTTGCCCTCTTTCATTTGGGTGAACAACTCGAGATTTTCCTCGACGCTTCTGTTTCTATACGGACTTTCTTGCCCCGGTTGAGTCAAAGTGCCCCTCATATCCTTGATTTGGTCGGCGGTAAGGTCACACACGAAAGCCTTTCCGTCCTTAATAAGTTTTATCGCTTTTTCGTATATTACGTCGAAAAAGTCGGAAGCGTAATGGATTTCGTACCACTTAAAGCCCAACCACTTTATATCCTCTTTAATAGCGTCGACATATTCCGTCTTTTCTTTAGAGGGGTTGGTATCGTCGAAGAATAAATTGCACAAGCCGTCGTATTTTTTCGCCGTGCCGAAATTGAGACACAACGATTTTGCGTGACCTATGTGCAAATAACCGTTAGGCTCGGGCGGAAACCTCGTGTGAACGGTCGTCACTTTTCCGCTTTCGATTTCGCCGTTGATGATTTCTTCAATAAAGTTTTTTGCCTCTTTAATTTCCATTTTATCGCTCCTTTATTTCGCTTAAACTATATGAATTGTGCCGTTTTTACACAATACGTATTATGTAAAACCGACAATTATGTCAAATTTATCAGTCAAAACTCGCCTTTTGTTCGGCATGAAATTTTCTTTGTTTTACTCTGTTTCGCTCGGCTTTATATCATTTTAAATTTCTAAAAATCGCCGAGCAAACTACAAAAATTTATCCAAAAATTTTACGTTTGACTATTATTTCAATAATAATAGCATATTTTATGCGATTTTACAATTATTTTAAGTTAATTTTATCATTAATTTGACAATTTCGACGGCGATTTTATCTCTCTTTAAATGTCGTTTATATCGAGTTTGTCTCACCGCAACGATTTATCGATTAATTTTACCGCTATATGTATGTCGGCAAATTAGCGGGTAAACCGCTTTAAACGACAATATAAAGTCAATGCGATTTAATTTTACTTGACAATATAAAGAAAAGATAATAAAATTATATAAAAACAATTTCTTTATCGAGGGTTTTTATGGAAGATAAAAAAGTAACTATGGATAAAATCGTAAACCTTTGCAAAGCAAGAGGTATTATATACCCCGGAAGCGAAATTTACGGCGGAATGGGCAACACTTGGGATTACGGTCCTGTCGGCGTTGAAGTTAAAAACAACATCAAGCGCGCTTGGTGGAAAAGATTTGTTCAAGAAAGCGAAAATTCTTACGGCGTTGACGCCGCTATTTTGATGAATCCGAGGGTTTGGGAAGCGTCCGGTCACACCACTTCTTTTTCCGACCCGAAAATGGACTGTAAAGAATGTAAAACGCGTAGCCGTGCCGACAACCTTATCGAGGCGCACTCTAAAGGCAAAGTCAACCCCGACGAAATGACTTTAGAGCAAATGCAAGACTACATCAACGAGCATCAAGTTCACTGCCCCAACTGCGGAAAATTCAATTGGACGCCGATTAGAAACTTCAACTTAATGTTCCAAACTTCAAGGGGCGTAACCGACGAAAGCACCAACAACATTTATCTTCGTCCCGAAACCGCTCAAGGCGAATTCGTAAACTTTTTAAACGTTCAAAGAACGACGAGGGCGAAAATTCCCTTCGGTATCGCTCAAATAGGTAAAGCGTTCAGAAACGAAATCACCCCCGGCAACTTCATTTTCAGAACTATCGAGTTTGAACAAATGGAACACCAATGGTTCTGCAAAGAAGGCACTGACATTAAATATTATGAAGAATACAAGGCTAAAGCAATGCAATTTTTGCTTGACCTCGGCTTTGATAAAGACCATTTGCGCTTTAAAGACCATGACAAACTTGCGCACTACGCTAAATGCGCTTGCGACATACAATATCTCTTCCCCATCGGCTGGTCGGAACTTAACGGTATTCACAACAGAACCAATTACGACTTGTCCCGTCACCAAGAATTTTCGGGAAAGAATATGTATTACGTAGACCCCGTAACGAACGAAAAATATATTCCTTACGATATCGAATACTCTATCGGCGCAGACAGACTTATGCTTGCGGTACTTTCCGAGGCGTATGAAGAAGAAACGCTTGAAAACGGCGAAACGAGGGTTGTTATGCACTTCCACCCCGCGATCGCGGCGTATAAAATAGCGGTACTTCCCTTACAAAAAAATCTCGGAGAAAAGGCGAAAGAAGTATACAATAAACTTGCTAAATCGTTTATGTGTACTTACGACGAGGCTGGCTCTATCGGTAAAAGATATCGCCGTCAAGACGAAATCGGCACTCCGCTTTGCGTAACCATCGACTTCGATACTTTGGAAAACAATTCCGTAACGATAAGAGACAGAGACACAATGTCTCAAGTAAGACTCGACATCGACGAACTTGAATCGTATATCGAAAAAATTATTCGTTTCAACTAAAAAATTCCCCTTAAATGTCGTTTTTACATAATACGTGTTATGTAAAAACGACAAATTTTTAATAGGAGGCTTATATGAAAATTACCGTAATCGGCCCGGGAAGATGGGGTTCGTGCATCGCATGGTATCTCGGCACAATCGGTCACGACGTGACTTTATACGGACAAAAAGGCACTGACTCGATAGAAGAATTTTTGCATACGAGAAAAAACTCTTTCCTTACTCTGCCCGAAAACGTAGCCGTAACCGACTCAATGGACTGTATTCCGCTCGCCGAAACGATAGTCATCTCAATACCCACGCAAGCACTTCAAGGACTTTTCGACGAACTTAAACCCTTAAACCTTAAAAATAAAAACTTCGTGCTTTGCATGAAAGGCATAGAAATAGGCACGAATAGGCGTCTTTCGCAAATCGCAGAGGATAATTTAGATAAATCGAACACGGTTTCGGTGTGGATCGGACCTGGTCACGTGCAAGAATTTACCAAAGGCAACCCGAGTTGCATGGTAATCGACAGCAAAAACGACGAAACAAAACATTACCTTGCCGACAACTTTTCAAGCGATTTGATAAGGTTTTATTACGGAACGGATTTAATCGGCAACGAAATAGGCGCGGCTTCTAAAAACGTAATCGGCATTGCCGCGGGCATGCTTGACGGCTTGGGTCTTTCCTCTTTAAAAGGACCGTTAATGGCGCGCGCTCCGAGAGAAATCGCACTGCTTATAAAGGCACTCGGCGGCAACGAAATTTCCGCGTACGGACTGTGCCATCTTGGCGATTATGAAGCAACCGTATTCTCCGAACATAGCCATAACCGCAAATTCGGAGAGGATATCGTAAAGGGAGTTAAGTTTGACAAACTCGCCGAAGGATACTACACGGTAATCCCCCTTTTGACGCTTGCGAAACAGCACGGCATTGACCTGCCTATATGCTCTTCCGTGTACGAAGTTTTGTACAACAACTGCGACGCGAAAGTGGCTTTACTTAAACTTTTTAGTAGAGACAGAAAAAAAGAATTTTAATTTAAACACTTCGGTTTTGAAAGTCGCTGTTTTAAATTAAAATAAATTTAATATTACACGGCATTTTAAGGCGAGGCGTAAAAGTTTCGCCTTTATTTTTTTATTTTTGTTTTTTGTAAAGCGGAAAGTTTATAAATACACAAATCGCCTCGTCAACACCCTACTTTAACTCGCTTACCGTCAATACCCCCACTTTAATTGTTTTTTATAAAAGCAAAAACGATTCCCGTTACGGTTTTATCAATTTACGCAAAAACATATTTCGGTGCAACCGCTAAACAACCCATCAAGCAAAGCGTTGATATTTTTAATATTATTTCATATTGTCTCGGTATTGTCTTTGGTTTGCGATTTTTTAAGAAAAATACTTGCAATATTTGTTATAAGACTATATAATCTAAATATACTATTAATATGGAGAGTACGATATGGACGCAAATCAATTAGCCGTCAACACCTTAAGGTTACTTTCGGTAGACGCCATCAACAAAGCAAATTCAGGTCACCCCGGACTTCCGCTCGGCGCAGCACCGATAGTTTACACTTTGTACAACGATTTTTTAAAGTTTAACCCCAAAAACCCCGAGTACGAAAACAGAGACAGGTTTGTATTGTCCGCAGGGCACGGCTCTGCCCTTTTATATTCCGCGCTCCATATGTTCGGTTACGCAGTCACGATCGACGATTTAAAAAATTTCCGTCAATTAAACTCGATTACCCCCGGACACCCCGAATTCGGTTGCACTCCCGGCGTTGACGTTTCAACAGGTCCGCTCGGTCAAGGCATTGCAAACGCTGTGGGCATGGCTATCGCTGAAACTCATCTTGCGGCAAAGTTCAATAAAGAGGGTTTCCCCGTAGTCGACCACTACACTTACGCCCTTTGCGGCGACGGTTGCATGCAAGAAGGCATCGAATACGAGGCGGCTTCACTTGCGGGCACGCTTAAACTCGGAAAACTTATAGTATTTTACGATAAAAACAACATCACCATAGAAGGTAGCACCGATTTTGCCTTTACCGAGGACGTAAAAGCAAGACACGAGGCGCAAGGTTGGCAAGTGCTTTACGTAAACGACGCAAACGACCTCAAAGACCTTAAAGAAAAAATCGCTTTGGCAAAAGCGGAAAAGGAAAAACCGACTTTAATCATTTGTAGAACGGTTATCGGCTACGGCTCTCCTCTTGCGGGAAGCGCAAGCGTGCACGGCGCGCCCATCGGCGAAGAAAACACGGTTAAATTGAGAGAAACTCTCGGTTATAACTATCCGCCGTTTACCATACCCGAACAATTAAATAAGCACCTCAATGAAGTAATTGAAAAAGGAATAAACGAAAACAAGGCTTGGGAAAATATGTTTGCCGAATACGAAAAACAATATCCCGACCTTGCAAAAGAATACAAACAATGGATGAGCGGCGAATTCGGAGACTTGAATTCTATTGCCGATAATTTAGATTTTTCAAAACCCGAAGCGACGAGAGTTAGCGGCGAAAAAGTTTTGAACGCCATTGCCGAACGTATACCCAACCTTTTCGGCGGCAGCGCAGACCTTGGACCTTCCAACAAAACGATAATGAAAAATAGGTCGTATTATTCTTGCGACGATAGGCTCGGCTCTAACATGCACTTCGGCATACGCGAACACGCCATGTCGGCTATATGCAACGGCATTGCCGCGCACGGCGGAATCCTTCCGTACTGCTCGACTTTCTTTGTTTTCAGCGACTATATGAAAAACGGCATGAGAATGAGTGCGCTTATGAATTTACCCGTGACTTACCTTTTCAGCCACGATTCTATTTGCGTCGGAGAAGACGGACCTACTCACGAACCCATCGAGCAACTTGTGGGATTAAGAAGTATGCCCAATATGACGGTATTCCGCCCGTGTGACGGAAGAGAAACCATTGCCGCTTATATTTACGCGTTTACAAGCAAAAAACCGACCTCTATCGTCCTTTCGAGACAAAACCTTCCTCAACTTGACGGAACGGGTAAAAATGCCGCGTTTGGAGCATACGTACTTTCCGAAAGCGTCAAATCAACCCCCGATTTATTGTTAATTGCAAGCGGCTCGGAAGTGCAATATGCTTTAGAAGCGCAAAAGATATTGAAAGAAGAAAACATAGACGCAAGAGTAATTTCTATGCCGTGTATGGAATTGTTTGAAGCGCAAACCGAAGAATATAAACAAAGCGTAATCCCCGACGGAGTAAGAAAAAGATTGTGCGTCGAAAGCGGCTCGTCTTACTCGTGGTACAAATATGCGGGTATCGACGGAAAAATTATAGGTATAGATACTTTCGGCATGTCCGCGCCTTATAAACAATTGCTTGAATATTACGGATTTACTACCGAAAACGTAGTAAAAACAGCGCGCAAACTTTTAAACAAATAATCTATTTTATAAAAACTTATCGGCGTAAAGCATAGGCTTTGCGCCTTTTTATTTGCTTTTTGTTTACTCTTTTCTATATTTCCATTTTATCTTTCCACACCCCATAAGACTTGCCATCTCTACTTTTTGTTTAACTATCCTCTACGCTTATAAGCCTTGCCACGCCTACTTTCTATTTGCTTTCAATTTATTTTGCACCTCATAAGCCTTACGGCGTTTATTTTTTATTTGTCTTTCTACATTTCTTAAGACTTGCCACGCCTACTTTTTATTTATTCTCAATATCTAAAACTCTTGCAATAATCATTTTTATTTCCCTTTACATTAATTTGGCTGACGTTGCGTTTATCGTTTCTAATATTAAGTTTTGCCCGTTTTTATGCTTTAAATATGCAATTTATGTCATTTTTACGCAATACGTGTTTTGTAAAAGCGACAATTTATAGTTTCACTGTTTTCTTTAAAGCAATTTTAAAGCGGCTTTTTATTTATCACTATAAACTTGAATTATTAAAATAATTGTAGTATAATAATAACATTAAACGAATTGTCGAATTAAAATTTTAGCGGCTTATATATTGCAAAGCGTTCATAAATATCGTTCGGCAACCGTTTGGAGGTAACAATGTTTAAAAAGAAGTTTACGTCAATAATAGTTATGCTTGCGATAATGTTTTGCGTTTCGTTTACCGCTTGCACCCCAATAGCCGAAACCGAACCCGTCACTCTCGACGTTCCGTCCGTTGCGATATCGACTGAAGGAGTCGCGCAATGGAACAAAGTTGACAACGCAGTCGGATACAAGTACATAATCGGCGAGGGGTTCGCCGTAAACACGACCGCTTTATCGGTTCAACTTAACGAAGGTCAATCGATTAAGGTAAAAGCCGTGGGAAACGGAGAAAATTATCTTGACAGTGCATACAGCGAAGTAAAAACTTACACGAAAAGCACTACTACCCCGTGCCAAAACCACACCGACGCCGACGACAACGGCGTATGTGACGTATGCAACGCAAACGTACTTACTTCTTTGTCGATAATTTCTTTAAACGACTTGCACGGCAAGTTTAAAGACACCGATACTCAACCGGGGGTGGACGAATTTTCTACTTATATAAAAAATCTTTACGCCGACGAAAGCAACTACGAAATACTGCTCTCCGCGGGCGATATGTGGCAAGGCACGGTCGAGTCCTCGTTAAATAAAGGCGCGCTGATGACAAGTTGGATGAACGATACGGGTTTCGTCTCGATGACTTTGGGTAACCACGAGTTCGACTGGGGAACGGAATACATTACTCGCAACAGTCAACTTGCAAACTTCCCGTTCCTTGCGATCAACGTGCGTTACAACGGATTAAGTGCAGATTTTTGTCAACCCTCGGTGGTGGTTGAAAAAGGCGGAATTAAAGTGGGCATTATCGGCGCAATAGGCGACTGCCTCTCTTCTATTTCGGGCGAATTTCAAGACGGACTGTCGTTTATCACGGGCACGCAACTGACCAACCTTATTAAAGCCGAATCGAAAAGATTAAGAAACGAAGAAGGCTGCGACATTATCGTTCTTTCCCAACACGAAGGTTATGAAAGTTCTTTTTCGACAAACAAAACGCTCGACCAAAGCGACATACCCTATTACGACGTGTCTTTGTCGAACGGTTATATTGACCTTGTTTTCGAGGCGCACACTCACCAAAACTATATTTTCCAAGATAAATACGGCGTGTTGCATATGCAAGGCGGCGGTGAAAACAAATATATAAGCAAAGCGGAAATTTCATTCAATTCGGTAACAAGCAGTTATTCGACTTCGGCGCAACTTATACGTTCGTACAGCATTGCGGGCATGTACCAAAGCGACGAATCGCTCGACGATATTTACAACGAATATTTCCCCGACAGCGACCCTTACACCGACGTGCTCGGCAACATTTCTTCTTATAAAAACTCAACCGCTATCGTAGAAAAAATCGCCGAATTGTATTTGCAAACGGGTTTAAAAACTTGGGGCAATAAGTACGACATAGTGCTTGGCGGCGGCTATTTAAAGACGAGAAGTCCGTATAACCTTTCTGCCGGAAACGTCACTTACGCCGACATATTCTCCCTTCTTCCGTTTGATAATTCTATAGTGCTCGGCTCGATAAGCGGACGAGACTTGTTGAACAAATTTATCAACTCGACAAATTCAAACTACCACTGCGCTTATAACGGAGCAACTCCGACAAATATTTCAAGCAACAAAACTTATTACATAATCGTCGATACGTACACTTCATCTTACGCGCCAAACAAAATTACCGAAGTCGCAAGGTTGAATACAAGCACCTACGCGCGCGACTTACTCGCGCAATATATACGCGAAGGAAATTGGAACTAAAGCGATATGCACAGCGATTTTTGTCTCGATTTTTGATTTGATTTTTGCCGCGTTGCAAACCGCGATTTTTGCCTTAAATCTTACAAAAACTGTCAAAATTACGCAATACGTATTATGTAAAACTGACTTTAATCAATTTTAAAGACCTACCCGAAAACTATCGAGTAGGTCTTTTTTTGTTTAAACATTGCGCTTAATTTATCTATTAAAATTTATCAAATTTCAGCGGCTGCCGTTTTTTACGTACTGCACGATTTTGTCGGCAACCTCTTGCGGATTATCTTCAACGGGCATTTCTACGTCGCAAATTTCAGAGTTTCTGTACTCGAAATCTATAGACATAATTCTCCTCGTTTTGTCCTCGATATCGGTGTCGCGATTAATTATGTCTTTAATAGCGAGCGTCTTGTTTCTGTTTATAAATATAAGCATGGCGCGGCTACGATATAAATTTTTCAAGGTCAACGCGCCGCAAATATCTATGGGAATAACCGCCACCCCGCCGCCGTTTACGATGGGTGCGATATCGCCGTCAGAAGTGCCGTAATGATAGCCGCTGTACACCGTCGTTTCGATATATCTCCCCGCTTTCATTTCGGCGGTAAAGTCCTTTTCGCTTATAAAACGATAAGCGTTTTCGTCCTCGCCGTCGCGCCTATGTCTCGTCGTGGAAGTGAGCGGTTTTTCAAATCCGTCAACCTCGGTAAGAGCCTTCGCGATTTCGTTTTTAAGAGAACCCGAAGGACCGACAAGGCACACCACACCGCCTTTTGAAAGATCGGGCAACTTTTCGGCGAACGAGTTGCACGCCATTTCGCACAAATGCAAGAAATCGTCATAACTGTTTACGGACAGCAAGCCCGAAAGATTTGTATTCCACGGTTTTCTGAAAAGTACGGGGTAAGCCGCGCGCGAACTCGAAATGTTGTGCGCTCCGTCGTCGAGCATTATATCGAGCACTATTATGTCCTTTCTCGTGCCCAAAATTATGTTTTCTTGGGGAATTTCGGGGAAGTCGGCAATCAACCTTTCCGCCCTTGCGCTCATGCAGTTTGGCGGAACGGCGGAAACGAAAAACACATCCGCAATTTGCGACAACTCTTTTACGAATTTTTGCGCGCCCTTTGTAATGGGCTGATTTTTCACAAACTCGGGGTCGGAATAAAGGGCAATTCTTTCGTCGGCATGCCTGCCGTAACGCCCCCAGCCCGTAATGTCCTCGAGTTTGACGGGTTCTTCGTCGGGATAACGAGCGTTGATTATCGACAAAGCGTACGAATTGCACTCGTAAACGGTGTCGTCAACGTCGAGTCCGACGCGTATTCTGTATTTTTTCATCTTTTATTTCCTGTTTTTTATTTTATGTGAATTATTTAAAGTTTTGTTGCGGTTTGCATTTAGCAAACTTGAAATTTTATCGTTTAAATTTCATCGACACGCTAATTATAATACAAATTTTCACATATGTCAATACGCATCACGGCGGATACGACTAAAAACAGCGTGCCGCACTATTATTTAACTAAAAACAGCCCGCCGAGCCATTGTCCGACTAAAATAATACTTCGCAAACACTCTACAACTAAAACAGTGTTTCGCAAACGCTATGCTAACAAAAAATAAAAGCGATTAAGTCATATCGGAAAGATTTGCGGTAAACAAACCCAACGTAAAGACCCTATCGCTTTTATAAAACGTTATTTTAATTTTTAGTTTTCTTTTTTCCAGATGACGGGCGTAACTCCGTCGGTATCATAACGCCAATAGTTGCCGTCATACTCCGTACCGTCGGAGTTAAACGTTGGCTCGGTTTCGCTGTAATAGTAACGCGTTGCGTTGGTTAAGCAACCATTGCCGTCGTTTATGCTAATTTTATCCCACTGTTCGGCAGTACCTTTATAATAAACTGTTTTAAGTCCGCTACAATTATAGAACGCATAAGCACCGATTGAAGTCACACTGTCCGGTATAATAATGCTTATTAAATTTTTACACCCTTTGAATGCTGAATCACTAATAATTTTAGCAGAATTATCTATTGCATAAGAAAATAATAAATTATCTGTAACACTTATTACCGCAAAATAAGGATTTCCTTCATTACCTAAATAATTAATATTATCTTTCGTGTTATATTTTAATGAATCACAACCCTCAAACGCAAAATTACCAATTGATGTTACACTATCGGGTATCGTTATACTCGTAAGTCCTTTACATTTATAGAACGCATAAGCAGATATTTTAGTTGCGGTAGTTAAATTCACTTCGGTTACTAATTCGTTATTTATATATAGTTTCCTCGCATAACCCAACGGATTAGAAGAAAAACTACTAAAATCAATTTCTGCCCATTGGTCTATTGTACCAAGATAATTTACACTCGTGAGTCCGCTACAATTATGGAACGCACTATCACCAATTGAAGTTACACTGTCGGGTATTGTTACACTCGTAAGCCCTCTACACCCATAGAACGCAAAACTTCCGATTGAAGTCACACCGTTGGGTATAGTTATGTTCGTAAGTCCGCTATAATTAAAGAACGCATAAGCGGATATCTTAGTTGCGGTAGTTAAATTCGCTTTGGTTATTAATTCGTTATTTATATATAATTTCTTTGCATAATACAACGGATTAGAAGATTCATTACCAAAATTAATTTCTACCCATTGGTCTATCGTGCCAAGACAATTTACACTCGTTAGTTCGCTACAGCCACTGAACGCACTATCACCAATTGAAGTTATACTGTCGGGTATTATTATATTCGTTAGTCCGCTACAATTCTCGAACGCAAAAGCAGATATTTTAGTTGCGGTGGTTAAATTCGCTTCGGTTATTAATTCGTTATTTATATATAATTTCTTTGCATAATACAACGGATTAGAAGTTTCACTACCAAAATTAATTTCTGCCCATTGGTCTATCGTGCCAAGATAATATACACTTGTAAGCCCGTTACAATTATAGAATGCAGACTCACCGATTGAAGTTATACTGTCGGGTATTATTATATTCGTTAGTCCGCTACAGTAAGAGAACGCATCATCACCGATAGATGTTACACTATCTGGAATTGTTATACTCGTAAGTCCTTTACAATTCTCGAACGCAGAAACAGATATTTTAGTTGCGGTAGTTAAATTCACTTCGGTTATTAATTCGTTATTTATATATAGTTTCTTTGCATAAAACAACGGATTAGAAGAATAATTGTAAAAACTAATTTCTGCCCATTGGTCTATCGTGCCAAGATAATATACACTTGTAAGCCCTCTACACCAATAAAACGCATTTCTACCGATAGAAGTAACGCTGTCCGGAATAATTATAGAAGTAATAGTAGCATTTTCAAAGGCTTTGTCATAAATGTTACGTACAGGCAAATTATTATACGTGTCGGAAATTTTTACTTTTGAATACTCCCCTACGTAGGCGACTACTTCTGCATATGTACCGTCTGCAGAAACGTCATATAAAACACCGTCTGTAGGCAAAACAACCTGTTGACACACGGAACACCAACCGGAACTGTCAGTAGTGTGTTCGGCATAATCCGCCTTTACATTACAAGCACAAGTAGAATTATGCCAATGATGAGTTTCGTTATAACTCCATTTACTTTCCATAGGGTGAGCAATAGTCTCGCCGTACTCGAACGTTTCAGTTCCCTTTTCTCCGCACTTGCACGAGTAAAAATACTTTGCTTTTTGAGTACAAGTCGCCGCCGATGACAAATATTTGTCCGCTACGGTTTCGACCGTGAAACTGTGAGTATGCTTGTTATTGTTTTTACAGCCGACCATAAACAGCGATGCCGACGCCAAAAACGTTAAGCATAAAGCAAAAAGTATAAACTTTTTCATTATCCTACCCCCCGATTAGAATTAAAAAAATGCTGCCTTAACGAATAAGACGACACCGACAAAAAGTGACTTATTCGCTAAAGTTGCGAGACTCAATTTAAAAATATCCGTCAGCATAAACGATTTTTTATGTAACGCAAATAAAGTACACTACGTCTCATAAGTATATATCTATGCCGGATATTAAATTGAGGTCGCGTTTTCATTATATCATTTTAAAAATAAATTTGCAATAAAATACCAAATATTTCAAAACCGAAGGTCACAGTACTAAAAAATTGCTAAATACATATAGGTCGTTACGCTATAATATGCCACAACGCATATAATAAATTTCCACCTTGTATTTAAGTTTATAAAAACGTTTTAAAAGACCTTTTGCCAAAGTAAAAAGCAAAGCCCCGATTAAAACGTTGCGCCTTGACAAACGTAGACTATTATGTTAAAATATGAGATGAAACGGAGAAAATTATGTTTAACGAAATTTTAAAAACCATAAGCGAATTTGACAGAATAATTTTGCACCGCCACTCGCACCCCGACGGAGACGCGATAGGCAGTCAACTTGGACTTTATCACCTCATTAAAGACAATTTCAGCGGCAAAGAAGTGTATAAAGTGGGCGACGACGCAAGCCGTTTTGGCTTTTTAGACGGTTCTGCGCCCGAGGAAATTCCCGATTCTTATTACGACGGCGCGCTTGCGATAATTCTCGACTGCGGAGCGGCGCACATGATTAGCGACGAAAGATACAAATTAGCGAAAAAAACAATACGCTTCGACCACCATTTATTTTGCGAAAACGTAGCCGATATCGACTGCGTGGACAGCACTTATGAAAGTTGTTGCGGACTTGTCGCTATGTTTGCCAAACAAACGGGACTCAACCTTTCTTTATCGTCGGCAACCGCCCTTTATCTCGGCATGGTTACAGACTCGGGCAGATTCCGCTTCGATTCGACGACTGCGCGCACGTTTGAACTCGCCGCTTACCTTTTGTCTCAACCTATCGACGTAAATTATTTGTATTACAACTTGTATGCGGACGATTTCGACAGTCTTAAACAAAAGGCGAACAACATTTTAAAAATCAGATTTACCGAGCACAACGCGGCGTATATTTACACTACGCTTGAAGAAGTAAAGGCGTCGGGCGGCGATTTCTTCTCTATTTCGAGGGGGCTTGTCGGACTTATGGCTGACATTAAAAACGTGTTTGCTTGGGTAAACTTTACCGAATGGGAAGACGGCGTTCACGTAGAACTTCGCTCTAATAAATACAACATCAACCCCATCGCGGTGAAATACGGCGGCGGCGGACATAAAAAAGCCAGCGGCTGTTTAGTACCCGATAAAGAAACAGCAATGAAACTTCTTGCCGACCTCGATAAGTTGCAACAAAGCGACGGAAATTTGGACGGAATTGTAGAACAAACAATATAATTTCGATATAAAAATGTCGTTTTTACAGCAAACGGTTGCGGTAAACGTGACAGCGTGACGAAATTTACGCGACAGCAAGGCGCAATTTACATAAAAATAAAACGCATTAAAGAGCGCGCCGCAAAAGCAACATTTATTTTATTACGGCTCGCCCAAACGGCGCGAAAACGACACAAAAAACAGTGTAAAAACGACACAACCACACTTACAATACATATCATATATAGACGCATTAAACGGAGAAACATGAACGAACAAATTAAAAAAGAGATTTTGCAAAAAATCAAGCAATACGACAAAATAGTAATTTCAAGACATTTGCGCCCCGACGGCGACGCATACGGTTCGACAAGAGGACTTAAAAAAATTCTTCAAGACACCTACCCCGATAAAAAGATTTACCTTGTAAACGACGATTATTCCGATTACCTTTCTTTCATGGGCGGCGAGGACACGCTTGCTCCCAAAGAATACGACGGCGCGCTTTGCATCGTAATCGACACGGGCACGGCAGACAGAATTTCAAACAAAAATTACACTTTGGCGAAAGAACTTATAAAAATCGACCACCACGTGGACACTGCGCCTTACGGCGATATTTCTTGGGTAGAAGACTTCCGCTCTTCCGCATGCGAGATGATTGCGGACTTTTGGAATACGTTTAAAGACGAACTCATTTTAAGCAAAGAGGCGGCAACCGCCATTTATCTCGGCATGGTTACAGACTCGGGCAGATTTCAATTCGAGGGCGTAACGGGCGACACGTTGAGACTTGCGGGCGCGCTTTTGGACAAAGGCATAGACACGCAAACGATGTTCGCCAATTTGTACATGCAAGACTACGGATATTTCAAGTTTAAAGCGTACGTTTACGAGCATATGCAAACGACCGAAAACGGCGTGGTTTACATTTACGTAGACAAGAAAATGCAAGAGGAATTCAACCTTTCTCGCGAGGACGCAAGCGCGGTAATCGGCGAACTTTCAAACGTAAAAGGCAGCCTTATATGGCTTGCTTTCATCGACAATGCCGACGGTTCGATAAGGGTAAGACTCCGCTCTCGCTTTTTGAAAATAAACTTGCTTGCGGGTAAATACCACGGCGGCGGTCACGAAATGGCTTCGGGCGCAACGGTATACAGTCAAGAAGAAATGCGCGCGTGCATAAACGATGCGGACGCGCTTTTAAAGGAATATAAACAAAACAACACGGGGTGGTTATGAAAATACTTTTGACGAACGACGACGGCATTTATGCCGAGGGTTTAAAACACCTTGTCGAGTGGGCAAAAACCAAGGGCGAAGTAGTTGTAGTCGCGCCCAAGTCCGAACAAAGCGGAAAAAGCCACTCGATTGAAATACATAAAGGTTTCGAGTTTAAAAAAGTAGACCTTTTTGACGGCGTGGAGAGTTATTACGTGGACTCTACCCCCGCCGACTGCGTGCGAATTGCGATTTTGGGCTTAAAACTCAAATTCGACTTGGTTATTTCGGGCATAAACCGCGGATTTAACCTCGGCGGTGATATCTGTTATTCTGGCACGGTGGGCGCATGTTTCGAGGGGGCGCATTTAGGCGTGAAATCAATTGCGTTTTCCACGCATTGGGACAATTTCGACGACGCCGACAAAAATATCGACAGGGCTTTTCAATTTATAAACAGTCACGAATTGCTCTCTTATTGCGACATCGTAAATGTAAATTTCCCCAAAGACGGCACGATTATTATCCCCACCACGGCGGGCGAAGCCATTTACAGCGATGATTTCGAGTTTAACGACGAAGAAGGCATGGTTTACCCCAAACTCGTATGCAATTACGCCGGCACAACCGACTTTACTTTGGACACCGACAGCGTAATGAACGGTTATATTTCAATTACGCCCGTCAGCGACCGCCTCACCGACGAAGCCGCTTACGATACGCTTTTAAAACGCATAAAAAAAGAAAATTTTAGTATATAAATTTAAAAAATGAACGACAATAAATACGTACAAAGTCAAGCGGACGTTTCTACAAACGGAAAAACAAACGCAGCCGACAAAAATAAATACGTGCTTGTAACGGGCGCGTACGGCGGCATGGGCAACAGCACCGTAAAAACGCTTGTAAAAAACGGCTTTACGGTTTTCGCGCTCGATAAAGCCGTCAAAACAGCAAAAACTGTCGAAACCGTCGGTGAAATCACTCAACCCGTCGAAATCGGAGAGCCAAACGAAACTATAAAAACCGTCGACTCCACCCACTCAGCGTACAATGCAAACACGCTCGATGAAGAAAGCAAAATTATACCTATCGAAACGGACGTAACCGACGAACAAAGCGTGCTTAACGCCTTTGAAAAAGTAAAGTCTGTCACGCAAAATTTGTTTGCTATCGTGCATTTTGCGGGGATATATATGCTCGACTCGTTTATCGAAATACCCGCCGACAAAATGAAATTGGCTTTTGACGTAAACGTGCTTGGCGCGTACCTTATAAACAAGACGTTTTTGCCGCTTTTAAGCGCAAATTCAAGGATAATCATCACCACGAGCGAACTTGCCCCAATCGATACTCTGCCGTTCACGGGCATTTATGCCGTAACTAAAACCGCACTCGATAAATACGCTTTTTCGCTTAAAATGGAACTGCAACTTTTGGATATAAAAGTAAGCGTAATTCGCGCGGGCGCGGTAGACACGGGCATGCTCGGCGTATCGACTACTCAACTCGACAAGTTTTGCGAAAATACAAAACTGTATTCGTGCAACGCAAAAAGGTTTAAAAACATAGTCGATAAAGTGGAAGCAAGGAAAATTCCTCCGCAAAAAATAGCAGACAAAACATTGAAAATTTTGCGAAAGAAAAACCCGAAATTCGCATACTCCATAAACCGAAACCCATTACTTTTGCTTTTCAACGCTATGCCGCAAAAGTTTCAGTTTTGGGTTATTAAAAAAATATTGAAATAACGCATTAATTTAATGCAAACTTAAAGCAAAAATTTGGCATTTTTACCTAAAATTTACGTTTTTTCTAAAAAACTACATAATAAAATCATAATAAGGTCACAAAACGCGATTAAAATAACATACGTATTTTAAACCCCATTAGAACAATTTTTGCACCGTCAAGTCGATTTGTACTGCGTTAAACGACTTTCAAGTACGTTATAG
>CAKQKQ010000021.1 GCA_934249265.1 uncultured Clostridia bacterium
ACTCCATGCTCATCGAGTGAGTTTCGGCTGTTTCCATGCCGCCGAGGTCGAGTTCGGTCGTGAAATCGTCAGCACCTAAATAGTAAGCGAAAGCGTGTCCCGCCTCGTGCGTGATTACGTCTACGTCGGCTGTCGTGCCGTTGAAGTTTGCAAAGATAAACGGCTGTTTGTAAAGGGGGAACGAAGTCATATAACCGCCCGTCCATTTACCCTTTCTGGGAAGAACGTCAAAAGCGTCCGACTCGAACATCATATCGATAAATCCTGCCGTTTCTTTGCTCATTTCGCGGTACATTTCTTTGCCGCTTTCAAGTATGCCTTGCGCGTCGGAAATCGGCTTGGGGTCTTCCTTGAAATATGTGTCGTTGTCGTAAAGTTTCATTTCTTTAATGCCGAGTTTGTCCGCAATTTTTTTCTTTAATCTGCTGACGACGGGTACGATATCGTTTAACACGTTTTCACGGAAAATTTTGACCGTTTCTTGGTCGTAACAAGTACGAGCCATTCTGTTATAACCCAATTCTATAAAGTTTTTATAGCCGAGTTTTTGCGCCATTTTTGTACGCACTTTGACCATTTCATCGAATACGGTATCTATAAAGTCGGCATTTTTCTCCAAAGTTGCGCCGAGAGCGTTGTATGCTTCTTCTCTCGTTTTTCTGTCGCTGTCTTGCATGTATTTTCTAAGTTCGCCAAGCGTAACTTCTCTGCCCCTAAATAAATAAAGTTGCTCTGAAACAAACTTTGAATACTTTGTGGTAAGGCGCATTTCCTCTTGCATTTCTTCAAGAATTTTTTTGTCGGCGCACTTTAAAGAAAGTTCGTACATGGTGATGACAAGCGGGTTGATTTGCTTTTTTACCTCGTCTAAATACTTGCTGTTTAAAAACGCCTTTTCATACTCGGTGAAGTAAATTTGCAGTTCGGGAAGTACGTTGTCGTAATACTCTACTTCGCCGTTGTAATACTCGTCCAAAGTGTTGAGGTTGAATCTCGTGTGGGCGAGGTTGCTCATCGTGCTTATCTCGTCGGAAAGAAAGCAATATTCCTTTCTCGCCTCGACGACGTCGGCAGCCGAAGACGCATTGATTATTTTGTCCGTAATCTTTTTGATTTTATCAATCGCCTCATCCCTGTCTATCCTTTTATATTGCATGTCCTTAATTTTTACGTAGGTCATTTTTTTGCTCCTTTCAATTTTATAGTTTGTTTCGATTTTTCGCTTAATAAACAAAACCCATCTTTTTTATTTTTTAGCCTTGTTATATTTTCAGCCTTGTTATATTTTCAGCCGCGCTTACTAAATTTTTATATTTTTTCTACTTTATTTATTTAATCTTTTACTTTTTCTGCCGTGCTTATTTTGTTAAATTCAAGGCGTGTTTAAAGCCAAGTCTTATTCACTTTAAAAAACAGTTTAATTTTTCAGTTTTTTGAATAAATGTCAACCAAATTCAAAATAACTTGCACCATTTTTTCCATACTTTCGATGGGCACGTATTCTCTTCTGCCGTGGAAATTGTGTCCGCCCGTAGACAAATTAGGGCAAGGTAAACCCATAAACGACAGTCTCGCGCCGTCTGTTCCGCCGCGAATAGGCACTATGTTTTCTTTTACCCCCGCGGCGTTCATCGCCTTTACCGCATTGTCGATTAAAAACATATTTTTCTCTATTATTTCGCTCATGTTATAATAACTGTCTTTAATTATCGTTTCAAAAACGCCCGCGCCGTACTTTTCGTTCAATTTTTCGGCTGCTTGCGCAAAATGTTTCTTCTTTTGCTCGAATTTCTGCATGTCGTGGTCTCTTATAATATATTTTGCCGTGAGATTTTCGACGTCGCCGCTAATATCGTTGACCATATAAAAGCCCTCGTAATTTTCGGTATTGACGGGGCGTTGACTTTCGGGAAGTTGAGCGTGGAACTCGCAAAACATATCTATTGCGTTTTTCATTATTCCCTTTGCGCTGCCGGGGTGAATAGACGTGCCGTGAATTTTTAAAGTAGCCGCCGCGGCGTTGAAGTTTTCGTACTCGATTTCTCCCAATTTGCCGCCGTCGATAGTATAACCGAAATCAGCGTCAAACAATTTCACGTCGAAAAAGTCCACGCCTCTGCCCACTTCCTCGTCGGGGGTAAACGCAACGCGCAAATCGCCGTGCTTTATTTCGGGATGATTTACAAGGTATTCTACCGCTTGCATAATTTCGGCAACGCCCGCTTTGTCGTCCGCACCGAGAAGGGTCGTTCCGTCGGTGACGATTAATCTGTTACCGACATAATCGTTTAAGTCGGGGTTTTCGTCAAGAGTCAAGCGCATGCCCGTCTCTTCATTTAAAATTACGTCGCCGCCTTTATATAAAACCGTTTTGGCTTTTATGTTTGCTCCGCTAACCGCGGGCGAAGTATCGACGTGCGAAATGAAGCACAATTTTTTACCTTTGTACCCGTCGATATTGGACGGAAGTTTTGCGTAAACGTATTTGTTTTCGTCTTGAATTACCTCGAGCCCCAAAGCCGTCAATTCGTCTTTCAATTCCTTTAAAAGCACTTCTTGTTTTTGCGTGCTAGGAAATCTCTCTTGGTCGTCCATACTTTGAGTATCATATGACACATATTTTAAAAATCTCTCTTCTACCGTCATTTTTTATCTCCTATTTTGTCAATTTTACGCAATACGTATTATGTAAACGCGGAAATTTATACGTTTGTATTAGTTTTATTCGTTCGCTTTGTATCCGCTTTATAATCGTATAATCGGCTAACGCACAACCGCCGACAAATCTTTATTTTTACTATATTAATAGGTCGCTATTTTACAAAAGCACCAAAATATTAATCGGGTTTTATTTTACAAAAGCACCAAAACTACCCCGTTAATCAATATTAATCAATTAAATCGCTCTTATTAAATCACCCAATCGCCGTCTGCAAAAATTTGCATTTTAGTGCCGTCTTCACATTCTGCTTCGATGCTTAAATCGTCAGTGCCGACCATGAAATCGACGTGCTCTAACGAGGTATTTAAGCCATGATTATGCAAAGTTTCTTCGTCCATATTTTCGCCGCCTTTCAAGCAACCGACGTACGAATCGCCGATCGCAAAATGGCAACTTGCGTTTTCGTCGAACAACGTTTCGTAGAACAAAACGCCAAGTTTGTGAATGGGCGAATTTTTACCTATCAAGGCAATTTCTCCGAGGTAATGCGAGCCTTCGTCCGTGTCGATTATACCCTTCAAAACGTCGTAACCTTTCTCTGCGGAGTAGTCAACGATTTTGCCGTTTTTAAAGGTAATGGAAAAGTTTTCTATAATCGCGCCGTTTCTGCAAAGCGGCATTGCGCTGACGAGTTTACCCTCGGCAGTGAGTCTGTCGGGGCTGGAAAAAACTTCTTCGGTGGGCATGTTGGCGGTGAAATACACTCCGTCATTTAAGCCCTTTTCCGCGCCTCCGCAGAAAATGTAACCTTTGGGCATGCCGATTTTAAAATCAGTGCCGAGCGAGTTTTTATATCTGAAATATTTGATGTTCGCGTTGTTTAAAATATCGCACCTTTTCGTGAGTTTTTCTTGGTGTTCTTCCCATGCTTTAAGCGAGTCTTCGGTATCGAGACGCATCGTCTTTAAAATGTATTCCCACTGCTTTTCATAAGCCTTGTCTTTGGGAAGGTCGGGGAACATTTTTTCAGCCCACTCCGTTTGCGGATAAGCAACGAGACACCAACGCACTCTGTTTGAAGAAGTAGCCTCGCGCATGGGTCTTAAAGCCTTGTTCATGGCGCGGCGAGCCCTTGCTATTTTTTGCGAATCGAGTCCCGCAAAGCCGGCGGGGTCTTCGGATAAAATGCCGAGATAAACACCCTTTTGCTCGACGATGCAGTTTCTCGCTTTGGCTACGTAATCGGGGACGTCTTCCAAATCCTCCACACTTTCGTATTCGTATTTAAGCGCGGAAATTTTGCCGTCCGACCAATGGTTGATTACTTTTTTCGCGCCCTTTTGATAAGCGACCTTCGCCACTTCTTCGACAAGCGGCGCGGCGTTTACGGGTGAATTTATGTGTAAAATTTCGCCTTTTTGCAAATTTAAACCGTGATTTATAATTAATTCGGCATATTCGTTGAGATAATTTTTCATTGTCAGTATTGCCTCCTAAACGTTATTTTATATCGTAATTGTGTTATTTACTTCGTTTCGACGGTGATTTCGTCGTAAGCGGTTTGGTTGATTTTCGAGTTTAAAAACGCAGTCAACGTCTCGACGAGGTTGTCATAATCGCTTGTCGCGATAGTTTCCACTTGCGAATGCATGGAAAGTTGAGCGATACCCACGTCTACCGAACGCAAAGACAAATGTCTTGAACTGATCGCCCCGAGAGTGCTTCCGCACGGCATGTCCGAACGCATAAAGAAGTCTTGATAACTTATTTTTCCGTTTTGCAAAATCTTTTTAATCACTGATGACGATACCGCGTCGGTAGTGTAATTTTGATTTGCGTGATGCTTTATAACCACGCCTTTACCGAGATAAATTTTGCCGGCTTGGCAAGAAAGTTCGGCATGGTTGGGGTGAGTTGCGTGCGCCCCGTCGCAAGAAAGCATAAACGATCTAAACACAGCCGCCGAAAATTCGTCGTCCGAT
The DNA here is from genome assembly GCA_934249265.1 of uncultured Clostridia bacterium. Classification (GTDB taxonomy): domain Bacteria; phylum Bacillota; class Clostridia; order Christensenellales; family Borkfalkiaceae; genus CAKQKQ01. Next base: position 4,645 of record CAKQKQ010000021.1, read on the forward strand.
TTTTTAAGCGACCTGTTTACTCTTTTAAGCGTTTCGTATAAAAAGTCGCCCGCCGCGCCTTGTTTCGTGCCCGAACCGACCTCTTCGTTGTCGTATAAGCACGCAACAGATATTCCGTCGCCGTCGGCTTTCTCTAAAGCCTCAATAGAAGATATAACGCTCGCCAAATTATCAATTCTTGGCGCAGAGAAAAACTCGTCGTTTACACCGCTGAAAAACCCTTCTTGCGCGCACGTAACAAACAAGTCGTAATCGTAAATTCTGTCATTTTTACAAAGTACGTCTTTTGTAATGTCGTCAATATAGGTCTTGTCTACACCCAAGCCGCAAAGCGGTTGCATATCGGTTTGAGCGTTGGGCGCGAATGACGAATTTACTTGTCTTTGAAGGTGAACGGCAACCGAAGGAAGCACCACGTTCGTCTTTGAAACAACGGGCACTGAAACGATTTTTCCGTCTCTTTCGACAACGACTCTGCCCGCCACTTTAAGCGGTCTGTCAAAGAAACTATACAGAATAGGTCCGCCGTAAACTTCGGTCTCGAGTTTTCTACAGTCGAGGTTTACGTTTTCGCCGTCGAACTTGATTTTAAGCGCGGGCGAATCGGTGTGAGATGCGATTATTTTGTAATAATAATTGTCGATATTTCCCACTTTAAAAGCGATCAAACTGCTGCCGTCTCTCACGACGAAATATTTTTTGCCTTGTTCGATTTTAAACTCGTCGCCCTCGTTTAACATTATATACCCGTCGCCGAGAAGTCTGTTTTTAAGCGTTTGCACCGCTTGATATGCGGTTTGCGAATTGTCGATAAATTTTTTTAAACTGTCTATCATATTTTTCTCCGTTTGTGAAACCATTGTTTTTAATAAATTTGAGTTAAATATAAAAAATTGAAAACTTGCTTGCAAAGGTTTAAAATTTCTTTTTTGCACACTAAAAAGCGCAAAAATTTTATGTTTTTGCATAAGCCTACAAGGCGTTGAAAGATTTTGCCTTGAGGCAAAGATTTGCTATATATTTACTCTATGTTGTATATATAATAACATTATTGCCGCATTAAGTCAATCGTAGCAAGGGTTTTACGCTTTAAAATTGCATTTAAAGTTGCTTTTGGCTAACTTTATTCTTTTTTAATCGGTTTTATCTTCTTGAACGACGATTTTTTTGAAATGAAAACAGCAAAACGCTTTTTATTTTTACAAAAACTTGCAATGCGCTAAAAATTTTTGACTCATTGGTTTGTTTGTCTGGCAAACTGCAAAATATTCATGTTTTTCCTTTGTCTTTTGTTGCGCAGTCGTTGATTTGTTTCTCTGGCAAACCGTAATAGAGATTTTTCAAAGTCCGCTTTAATTGTTTTGCCGAATTTAAAAATTTTACCAAATAAAAAACACCCTTGCGCCGACAAACGCAAAGGTGAAATTTTAAATTTTTAAATTCAACGCTTTATTGCGCGTTAAATTGTTTTGCTATATTTTAATAAAAGTTTTGTTGCCAACAAACAATTTTTACCGCAAACAAAATTTGTCCCGTAAAAAACTTCCCGCTTGAAATAAACTTTTATTCCGCATACAACAAACCGAAAAACCAAATAGGAAATTTAACGACTTAATAAATTAATCTTCTCTGCCCGTCAAATTTCCTATGGGGTTAAGTCCGAAATAATCGTTTTGCCTTAATGCCTCGTAAAGCGTAATCGCGACCGAATTTGAAAGATTCAACGAGCGCAAATTCCCCCACATGGGTATGCGCAAAGTCTTGTCGTAATACTGCTTTAAAAGCGGCTCGGGAAGACCGTGACTTTCTTTGCCGAACACGAGAAAATCTCCGTCTTTAAACTTGGCGTCGCTGTGTCTGATTTTGCCCTTGGTCGATAAAAAATAAAAATTATCACCGGTAAAATATTTCTCAAACACTTCTTGAAAACTGTCGTAATAATGCACGTCGAGATACTGCCAATAATCGAGTCCCGCGCGCTTTAAATGCTTGTCGTTTATCTCAAAACCAAACGGTCTCACAAGGTGCAAACTGCTGCCCGTCGCCGCGCACGTCCTTGAAATGTTGCCCGTGTTTTGGGGTATCTCGGGCTCTACCAACACTATGTTAAACGCCATAAATTTTTCCTCTTTCGTTTGTTTGTTTTTTTTATTTTCGCTTTATTTTTTGCGGCTAACCTCACCGTTTTGACGGCAGATTTTACCGCGTTTTACCTTTATGTTTTTATTCAAAAAGGCTTGTTATTTTTCTTCGTTCTTCTTAAATCCACGCCTCTTTAAATACACTTCGGAAAAGCGTTTTTTAGTATCGACGTCGATAATTTCGCTTTGACTTTGACTGTCGATAATCACATTTCCATCTCCGTCAACGGCGGCAATTTTACTACCTATACTTATAAGCGGAACGCCGTATAAATAGGCTTGCGAACGCAAAACCGACAAAAAAATGCCATGTTTACACGAACCGTTTATTATAAAGATGACATCAACGTCGCAATCGGTCAACGACCTAACGCTTTCGGGAAAAAGCATATCGTCGCCTATAAGCACGCCGATTTTGCAGCCCGTAATATTGTAAACCTTAAAACCACTGCCGAGCGAATAAACGGTATTATGTACGCTGACGCTCATGTCGCTTATGCCTAAAATTTTACCCTTATCCGCCACAACTGCGGAAAGTCTTGTAAGTCCGTAATTTTCGGTTACGTACCCGCCGATAACGACGCTCTTTTTATCTCGCGATAATCTGCCTATCGCAAGCAATTTTTCCGAGTCGCCTTTAAGTTCTTTTCTAAAGTCGATCGTCTCGCCGTTAAATCCGCAAAAAATTACGTCTACGTTCGACGTGTCGTCGTTCAATTTGTCTGCGCTTACTCCCCTTTTCAATGCAATTCTCATACCGCACAAAGCCCTAAAGTATAAGTATGTATTCAAGGTCGAAAAAGTGCAAAATTAAAACGCGCTTTCAATTTTTTCGTACTTAAAATTAACTAAATATTTAGTAAGATTAATATTGAATAAAAAGTAAAATTTTTGCGATTTATTAAAATAATTTATAATCCGCAATTTATTAATTCAAACTAATTAAACTGCACTTCTTTTAAAATTTCTTTAATCGTATTTGTGTCGGTTGCGGCAAAAATTTTCATTTTGGCTTCTTTACCGCCGCGCACTCCGCGTAAATACGCCGCAAGTTGTTTGCGCATGGTCACCGCGACGAATTTATCGTCGTACCTACTTTTAAGCAAATCGATATGTTTTATTATCATCGAATACATATCTACGTCCGTTTTGCCGTAAAGTATTTTTTGAATAAGCCTCGGGTCGTATATCGCTCCGCGCGCAAGCATAATTCCGTCGCAACCCGTTTTGTCAAACATGTTTTCCGCGTCCTCTACGCTGAAAATTCCGCCGTTTGCGATAACGGGTATTTTCACCGACTGCTTTACTTTTGCAATGGTATCGAAATCGACTTCGCCTTGATAAAAATCTTCTCTCGTTCTGCCGTGAACCGTAATCGCTTGCGCTCCGTTGTCTTCTGCCATCTTGGCAAATTCGACAGCCACGTTGTCGCCTTTTTTGACGCCTATTCTTATCTTAACGGTTATCGTTTTGCCCGTTTTACAGCATACGTTTGTTATATTCGCGGCAAGATTAATGTTTTTAAGCAGCGCACTGCCCTCGCCCGAAGAATAAATTTTATCCACCGGACAACCCATATTTATATCAACGATATCGAATTTTTCAAGTTGTTCGCTTTCACATGCTCGGCGCATAAATTCGGGTTCGCTGCCGAAAATTTGCACCGCCTTTACCTTTTCTGCGTCCGTCGTATACAACAAGTCAACGGTGTTTTCGTTGTTATAGCACAGCCCTTTCGCGCTCACCATTTCGGTATAACAGACCGCCGCACCCATCGAATAACAAATACTTCTGAAAGCAAAATCGCTGTAACCCGCAAGCGGCGCGACAAACACGTTGTTACTTGTAATCACGTTGCCTATTTTAATGCTTTTTAGTTCCATTGTAATAATCGTCCCATTGTTTTGCGGATAAGTCTTTCAAGTCCTTTCCGTCACGTTTTGCCGCTTGTTCGATTTTGCCGAATCTGTTGATAAATTTTTGTGTGGAAATATTGAGAGCCTCTTCGCCGTCTACACCTAAAAACCTAACTACATTTACGCAACTGAAAAGCAAATCGCCGCACTCTTCTTTCAAAGAACTATCATCGCCTTTATTAATTTCCGAACGCACTTCGTTTATTTCTTCTGCAATTTTAGAAAAAATTTGCTCTACGTTTTCAAAATCGAAATTGTATTTAGCCGCGCGTTTACCCACTTTTTGCGCCCTTAAAGTCGCAGGGAAACACTGCGGAACGGCTTGCAAATATTCGGTCGCGGAAGAATATTTCTTCTCTTTACTCTTGTTTTCGTCCCACAATTTAACTACCTCGTCAGGACTTAATGCGGTGTCCGTACCGAATACGTGCGTGTGCCTTGAAATGAGTTTTTCGCATATGCCCGTGATTACGTCGTCAACGGTAAACGCCCGCCTTTCTTCAGCCAAAACCGAGTGGAAAACGACTTGCATCAACACGTCGCCGATCTCCTCTTGCATTGCGTCCTCGTCGTCTTTGTTTATGGCGTCAATAAGTTCGTAACACTCCTCGATTAATGCGGGGCGCAAACTTTCTTTCGTTTGCACTTTATCCCACGGACAACCGTTTTCACTGCGCAAATATTTTATCACTTCCATTAAGTCGGTAAACGAATATCTATGCTTTTGCGTAAGCGACGGCTCGTCTATTCTTAACATCGTCATATAGTCATATCCGTCGTACATATCGAGCGTGTAAAGTTGAGTTTTGACAGTTTTACCGCATACGTATAGCGTAATCATAGCCTCTTCGCCGTAAAATTCAAACAATTTAAGTTTTACTTCGCTCGCCAAAATATTGCTGTCGATATCGTACACCACGAGCGGATAAGCGGCTGTTTTTAGTAAATCGATAGAGTAAGCCGAAACCGAAAAAAGCATGCCGTTGCCGCTTTTACTTTCAGCGTACGCGCTTTTGCTTATGCCGTGAATTATCTCGATATCCTTGCGCTTTGACATGATAATTTGACAAGAATTATCCTCGTTTACGTCGCCGTCAACACAGTAAATCACGTCGCTTATTGCGCTTTCTTTTAAAACCGCTTGGGCGAGGTTTTTATTTAAAGTATCGAAGTTTCTCGATTTTTCGTATATGTAATCGAGCGACGAATATTCCACACCGCAATCTTGTACCGACTGCGCGCTTTCCGCAAGCGCGGTGCGTAAAATAATCTTCGCTCCCGACGTAATCGCCTCTTTTGCCTTTACGCTCAAGTCTCCTCTCTTACTGCCGAGACCCACAAGAGTAATTTTCATAAGGCACGCTCCTTTACAAAATAGTTCGTCAAAAAATTAAATCGGTTGCCTTGCAACAAAACGCATTTTACAGCGTTTCGATTTTAGTTTTTAACGGTACGATTTTCCGTTTTCTTCTTATGTTTTCGGTAATATAATACCCCAAATTACAAAAACAAGCAACAAAATAGCACAAAATATCCGAAATAACCACCGCAAAAATGTTAATTTCGGGGTTCGGCAACAAAACCAAAAGCGCAACCACCTTCGCCGCGATGCCGACAAACAAAAATATCGACGGCAAATAAAGTTTGTTTTCGCTTATTTTTATGGCGTTGAAAGTTTGCACGCACGACAAAAACACAATTGAAATCGACGAAATTTTTAAAAGCCCTATAAGCGTGTTTTTGCTTTGTAAATCGAGAGCGAAATATAAAATTTTTACCGCTAACGAGGAAAATACCGCAACACCCGCCGCAAACGCGCACGACAAAATAAAAGTATACAAAATTGCCGATTTGGCTATTTTTTTACTCCTTTTTGTATCGCCTTTTTTAAACGCCGACGACATTAGGGGTATAAGCGCGACGGGTATGCCGTAACAAATCGACACCGGCACGCCGATTATCGACTCGACCCCACCTGAATACAATCCGTACAATTTTGTCGCTTGGCTCGAGTAAGTCGAAATTATATTGATGCTTAAAAAACTGTCAAGCACTCTCGACAGCGGTATTAAAATCGAAGTCAGCGTCACGGGGAAAACAACTGCGATCAACCTTTTTATCGATATTGCATTTTTGCTTTTTTCAGGCGATAAAATTTTACCGTCGATTACGTCATTAACGGTTGCTATTATTTCGCCGCCGTTTGCATTGTCAACAATTGTCTCTATCTCTCCGTCTGGCGTTATTAATTCCGTTGTTTCCGTTTCGCCGTCAAGTGTTGTTTTTTCACTTGTTGTAGAAATAGGTTCGGCAAACCCGTCATTATCGGCGGTAGCGAACAATTTGTTTTCATCTAAATTGCGCGCAACAAATTTATTTTTTTCGATAGACAAATATATAAATGCGACAGCCTCGCTCACGCTTACTGCGGCAACGCTCATCGTCACCGACAACAACATATTTTCTTTAAACAGTAGCGAAAACGCAAGCCCTAAAACAAGTTTTATCACTTGCTCAACAACTTGCGAAGTTGCCGTCGGGCGCATATTTCCGTTTCCTTGAAAATACCCGCGCAAGCAAGAAATCAACGAAACGAAAAAAACGGCGGGAGCAAGCGCGACATACCCGCCCCACGCATTTACGTTGCCTTGAAGTCTTGCGATAAACACCGAAAACGCACACATAAAAAGCGTACCGAAAAAACCTATTAAACCGAAAAATTTTTTTGATTTTTTCAATACCGTTTCGGCGGAATTGCCCTCGGATATTATTTTAGATATGCTCGACGGCAAACCCGTGGACGATATGGTGAGAAGCACGCAATATAAAGGAAACACCATTTGATACAGCCCCATACCTTCACTGCCGAGTATGTTTGTAAGCGGTATTCTATACACCGCGCCGAGCACCTTTGCAATAAAACCGCCCATTGACACCGTAAGTGCGTTTTTTAATAGTATATTTTTGTCGTTTTTCATATGTATTGCCGTTTTTACTCAATACGTATTAAGTAAAAACGGCATTTTTAAATAAATCTTTTGTTAAGTTGTTGAAATTTTTAACGGCAAATTTTTTTAGCCATAAATTAAATTAGCGATGAGTTCTGCGCTCATTTGGGCGAGTTTTAAGTCTTCTCCCGTGATTTTTTCGTCTTTCTTTTTATCTGCCAAAACAACCACACCGAGACAATCGCCGCCGCTTACAATAGGCACGATGACTTGCCCGAAATAAATATTTTCGTCGCCTTTAACTATCTTTATAGGCTCTTCGCTTTCGCCCGAATTTATCAACACGCTTTTGCGTTGACGAATGATTTTTTCAAGTTCGTCGGATATGGTTTTGCCTATTAAATCTTTACATCCGCTGCCCGTCGCGCTTACAACCGTGTCGGTATCGCAAATGACGGCGGCTTTTTCCGAAACCGCGTTTAAACTTTTGGTAAAACCCTCGGAATAATTTTCAAGACTTGCTATCGGCGAATATTTTTTAAACAACAATTCGTCTCTATCGGTGTATATTTCCAATGGATCGCCCTCTTTAATTCTTAAAGTTTTTCTGATTTCTTTGGGTATTACAACCCTGCCCAATTCGTCTATTCTTCTTACAATTCCCGTTGCTTTCATATCTACTCCTTTACGCTTATTTAGTCGAACGAAACCGCCGCTATGTCGCAAAATATCTACAACTTCACGACGTTGCGAGTCTAAATCTCGACCAAACAAAATGCTAATAGTATTTATTTGTAAATTAGGGGAAATTATACCTTTACGGACTTGATTTTTTACAATTTTTGGCGTTTTTACATAATACGTATTTTATAAAACTGACAATAACGCCAAAATTGCCGCCGTTAAAACACAAAAAAATAAGCGACAACAAACCGTTGCCGCCCACTTTTGAAATGCATCTATTCTTACTTTACAAGCCATTGATTTTTGTTTGATAAATACCAATTTACCGTTTGAGTTAAACCGTCGTTAAAGTCGATTTCGGGACAAAAACCGAGTTGAGTTTTTATTTTTGTATCGTCCATTGTGTACACGTAATCGTGCCCCGCTCTATCCTTTATAAAACTTATCGAGTCTTGATTTTTACCCATAAGTTTAAGTATGCTTTTCGCGACGTCGATGTTTGAATATCGATTACTCGAACCAATGTTGTACACCTCGCCCGTCGCGCCTTTTCGCACAATTAAGTCTATTGCCCGTACGTTGTCGTCAACGTGCAAATAGTTTCTTTTGTTACTCCCGTCGCCGTACAGCGTGAGCGGTTTATTTTCGTCGGCGAGCATAATCATATGCGGAATAAATTTTTCACAGTGTTGATATTTACCGTAATTGTTGCAACTTCTCGAAATCGTTATCGGCAAATCAAAAGTTTTTTTATAGGACAGCACAAGCAAGTCCGCGCTCGCTTTAGATGCCGCATACGGTGACGATGGGTTTAACGCCGCATCTTCTTTAGCGGCAACCTCCCCACTACCGTAAACCTCGTCGGTGCTTACTTGATGAAATCTTTTTATGCCAAAATTTTTTGACGCGTCGAGCAAAACTTGCGTGCCGACCACGTTGCTTTCAATGAAAACCGACGGATTTTTTATGCTGTTATCAACGTGCGATTCGGCGGCAAAATTTATCACGTAGTCGATTTTTTGAGTCGAAAAAATTTCTTCAACAAGTCGCTTGTCGCAAATGTTGCCGTGAATAAATTTGAAATTGTCGCAGTTTTTTATCGTTTGCAACGAATTAAGGTTTGCCGCATAAGTCAGCGCGTCGAGACAAATATAATTGTCCTCTTTGTATTTTTTCACGCACGCGTTTAAAAAATTACTGCCGATAAAACCCGCGCCGCCCGTTATTAAATAATTTGCCATTTTGCGTTTCCGTTTTTTTCTATAAGTTTATCATTGTATAAAATTATTGTCAACTCGTATGCGGTCGTTATAAATTAATTTTGCCGCTCATATCGCAAAACCCGCTCGTTTTTAATTTTAAGCCGCCCACAGTTTTCGTTTAAGACCGCCGCTTTTTATCTCACTGTTTTTAATAACGCCGTTTTTTGCGAGCCGCTCGGTAAAGAATTTTAGTCTTTTTTGTTTTTAAATGCCGCAGTTAAAAATCTTCGCCGCTTCCCCTCCCCAAACCTCGCCGCACAAAAATTTTACACTTCAATTGTAAGGGTGTAGCAAGAAGTTTTATCTTTCATTTTGCCCTCTTCGACGTATTTGCCTATTCTTCCGGACATGCAAAAATCCAAATTTAAATAGCACACCTTTTTCTTGCGGGCAAAAATGCTTTTCTTATTTTTCATTTCGCCAAGGCGCGCCTTAAACGAAACGGGAGAATCGACGTAAAAATTTATTTTGTCGCGCTTTTTGAAAAACGTAATTCTTCGCACGTCGGCTCGGCTTCCGCTTTCATTAAATATCGGCATTTTTTCGTTTAAATTTTTTACGTCGCACTCGTATTCGCCGAGCGAATTGAAACTCTCTTCGCCGAAATAACACTCGTCCTTACCCCTACCCAAATAAGCGACTTTTTTAAATTTGCCGTACAGTGGAATACTCAAACCGAATCTATACAGCCCGTCGATATAATCGGGCAGAGTCGGCTTGACTTTTATTATTATCGTGCCGTTATCGAAAAACGAATACTCTAAATCCACCTTTAAAAGTTCTGCCATACTTTGACGGAACAACACGCCGCTAACATAAAGAACGTTGCTTTCGCTTTTAATTTTTTTCGCAACGAATTTGACTTTACTCAATTTTTCGTTATCAGAAATATATTTCTCGATTTTATTTAGCGGAGGTCTATCGACGCAAAAACTCATTTCGCCGACGATATATTTTTTCTTACCAGAACTCACACTTGAAATCAAACCGTTGTCGGAAAATTTCACACTGCAACGATTACAATTCATCACGTTTCCGTACAACTGCACCGACGTAAACGACAGCGGTTTGTACATAGCGATACTATCGCTTATAATAAATTGTTTTACAACGCTTGCACCGTAAGTCAATTCTTTCAACACGAAATCGGCACACACGAAATTGCCCTTGTATTTTTCAAGGTCGATTTTAATCTCTTTACTTTCGCCGCTACTCAAACTTGAAACATCGATATTGATTCCATCGACTTGTTTGCCGTCTACTTTTATATAACATTTACCTCTAAAATTCTTTCCGTCAACAAATTTATTGTTATTTTTTACTATAAACCTGTCATCTTTACGCAATACGTCTATCGGAAAATAGACATTTAGCATATTTTTAAGCGTCGGCGAATAACGCTTTGTTTCTCTGTCGTAAAGTCCGTAAAAGGCGTTTGTTTTATTTTTTAAATAGATAAATTCACACGGAAAAACGCCAACCAAATTGCTTTCGTTATCGTTTAAACAATTCATTTCGTTCATTGAAAAAACGTCGGTAAATAAAATCGTCGGCTTGTTTTCGGCAATATAAAACTCGTCTTGAGTGGCAATAACGGCGCAATTTTCTTCGCCGCTATTTACACCGAAACCGTAATTAAACAACATAAAAAATTGATTTTTCTCTGCTTTATTTATTTCGTTTTCATCATTTAAAATATCAAGATTATCATTTATATCTGCGGCTATGTCGTAATTTTCGCTGCCGTTTTCGATTTTTATATCGTCGTTAAAATTGTTTTCATATGGAATAAAATAATTTGATTTTTCGTTATTTGCCGTCAAATTTTCGTCGAGCGTAAACGCCGTTTCGTCATTTAGATTAATCGCTTTGGCGTTTTCCGATTGCATCATTCCGCCCGTCGCCCACATAATCACACTCGCCCTATTTTTATCTCGTTGCTTTGCATATTCCACACGTGATAAAGCGGCGATTTCAAAATCTTTACAGTCAATTAGCGATTTTATCCCGCCGTAAGGTAGCCTTGTAAGACAGTCGCCGTTGGCGTAATTCACCTCGACCGACTCAATTAAATACAGTCCGTATTTATCGCAAAGTTTACTGAATTCGGGGTTAGCGGGATAATAGGGCGAATACACCGCGTTTATGCCGCACTTTTTAATTCTTATCACGTCTTCGCACAGTGTTTTGTCATTTTCAAAGCACCCGTATGCTGTAAACGGGGTACGCACGACCCCTTTTAAAAAGATTTTTTTGCCGTTTATTATTAGGTTTTGTCCTTCGGTTTTTGTTTCGATTAGCCCTACTTTTTCCTCTATATACTCGTTTTTGCAATGTAGCAAAACTTTGTATAAATGCGGTTGTTCACTGCTCCACTCCTTGGGTTTGTCTATTTCAAAACTCAAATTTTTGCCCGTCTTTTTACCTATTTCGCGCTTGTCATCAAAAAGTCTCACTTCGATTTCTTCGTCACCGCTAAAATAAATTTTCCACCTACCGCCGTCAAATTTCGGAACAACAGAATAATTTGTCAAGTGACCCATCGGGCGATTTAAAATATACACGTCGCCCGTTATACCGAACGGACGAATAGGTTTTATCGCGCTTATATAAGACAAAGCGCACCTATCCAAAACAACCACTTTGATATCGTTTTCGATTTTCATATACGGCGTTATATCAAACTCGGTCATACTTTGCCCGCGCGCGCTGTACCCCACGTATTTACCGTTTAAAAACAAATAAAAACAAGCCGACACGCTTTCAAACACCAAGTAATATTTATCTTTCAACACGCTAAATTTAACCTTGCTTTCGTACACGACGGCGGCAATATCTCCGTTTATTTCGGGCGGCGTGTATTCAAATGGAAAAATATTGCTACTTGTAATTTTGCACAACTGTTTGCAAGCGGCTGGCAAACTCTTTTTAATGCGCGCCTTTTGCGAAAAAATCGACTGCGAAAACTTTTTTACTTTGCTTATTTTCCAATCGTACACCGACTTTAAAAGGTCGGACTTGACTTTTTCGTCAAACGTGTCGGGTTTTGAAAAAGGAACGTAATAGTTTCTCGGCGGCAAATCTCCGTCGGAAATAATGGTTTTTTGGTGTAAATCGTATATCATAACAGCCTCCGTTTTTGCCTTTTTGTTTGATTATCGACAGTTTGACCAATTATTAATCTACTTTACCCAAATGAAATAATTTATTTTATTGTTTGTTTTTTATTTGCCTTTTTGTTTGCCTTTTTGCTTGATTTAAACTGTCTTGACGGCGAAATTAAAAAACTCAAAAAACCGCGGATAGTCCATGTTTCCCATATAAAAACTCAAGCCACATACTTCACCCGTACAAAAAAATACCACCGATTAAAATTAAAAATTATCTCGAGCAAATAAAGCCGTTAACACCTCTATTTTCTTCACGCAAAAAACGCCGTACTCTTTTAATAAAAACACCGAAAGTCCATATTTCATCAACAAAAAGTACCGATGCCATTTCCATATAAAAACACCCGACATGTTCTTCGCCATATAAAAACGTCGCCGCAAAAATGCGGCGACGCCATACTTGTATTAATTTTTAATCTAAACCCACTGCGTTTTATATTGCATTTTTATTAATTCGCAGTGATAAAACATTCAAAATTAGTCTTTGGACGCAATTTTTTCAATGTTGTTTTCATCGCCCCAAAGTCTTTCAAGGTGATAGAAAAGTCTTGTTTCGTCATTGAAAATATGCACTATCACGTCTCCGCAATCAAGTGCCGCCCATCTGCCCTCTCTCACGCCCTCTTTACGTTTGATTTCGCCGCCGTTTTTCTCGACCGCCTCTTCAACGTATTCCGCAAGTGCCTTTACTTGCGTGGTCGCTCTACCGCTGCAAACAACAAAATAGTCGGCAATAGACGATTTTTCGCCGATATTGATTTTTACAATATCAAGTGCTTTGTGTTCTTTAAGTACGTCGAGTACCACTTTTACCAATTGTTCGCTGTTCATAAAGTATCTCCTTTACAATAATATTTTACTGCCTCTTCGGTAAGTTTGTCTACTTCGAGACAGTCTCTGTTTAAAAATTTTAATATTTCGCTTAACACGACTTTAAAGCCTTTTTCAAAGTCGCTAAAAACAATTTCGCGCAACTTGTCTACCCCGTCAAAATTTCTCGACGGCTCGATTACGTCGGCAACGTAAACTATTTTTTCGGTCAAGGTCATATTCGCTCTACCGGTCGTGTGATAACGTATCGCGTCGAGCACCTCTTTATCGGTCACTTTAAGCACCTTTTCGGCAACGTATGCGCCAAGGTACTGATGAACGCAACTTTCGGGCACGCCCTCGGGAAGAATAAAATCTTTATAGTCTTCTGCCTTTTGGTATTTAGCGCAGTCGTGAAGCAACGCCGCAAGCGCAACTTTTTCGCTGTCGATACCAAGTTGCTTGCAAATTTTAATTGAAGTAAGCACTACGCCGGCAGTGTGAATACGCCTTTTTTCAGGCAAAACTTTCTTCAAATATTCGCAAAATCTGTCATCTTTATACAAACCGTTTGCTGTAATGTAGTCATTTACACCGCTTGAGACAAAGCCGCTTATATCGAGTCCCAACGCCGCGTACAGCCTTACTTTAGTGGACGAAACGTCTTCGCCTTTTATTGGCAATTTTTCAACTGCTTGCGCCCCGTATCGGGCTATAAACGAGTTGTAAATCGCATTGTTTTTATCTTCGTCGGCGCGTTCGCAATACAAAAGTTTGCAACAATTAAGTATCCTTTCGGGATACTTCCACTTGGGGAAATTTTCAAGCATGTCGCTACCGACGATAAAAAACAACTCGTCGTTTGGATAAATTTGCTTGAAATGTTCCATCGTCAAATAGGTATAACTTTTCGATTTGTTTTCGGTTTCGTAAGTGCCTATTTCTATGTTTTTTTCTCCCGCAAACGCAATTTTAAGCATATTAATTCTGTCGCTCGAACTCGCCAAAAAATTGCCCGTTTGTTTGTGCGGGGGAATATAGTCGGGCATGACGATAAGTTTGTCGAGATTGCCCTTTTTTACGCTGTCAATCGCAATACTGACGTGCGCGTTTTGCACGGGATTAAACGTGCCGCCGAAAATCGCTATTCTTTTCATATTTATATTTTAACATACTTTAGTGTATTTTTCAAGTTTATTCTGCAAATTTTGTGTCAACAATACACGTATGAAAAAATTTGATAATATTAAACCCTTATTTAAAAATAAACCGCGCCTGTCAACGGTGTCGGACGCGTTATTGTATTCGTTTATCGTGTTTTGCTTGTTTTTGACGACGATAGGCAGAAACATACGCCCGCTTACTTTTCGACTTTTAATCGCCTTTGTAATTTCGCTGCCCGTTTTTATCGGCGTGTACCTTGTAAAGCAGTATAAAGACGCAAAAAATTATTATTTTAAAAAGGACGAAAAAGAGTGTGAAAAACATATCGCATCGCTGTGTTTTTTGACGGATAAACAACTAAACGACTACTTTAAACAACTGCTAAACAAAGCCGACGTTGACTACTCGATTATGCAAAACAAAATACTTATCAAGGGCAAATATTTGCTTCATTTACACTTCACATTGGACGAATTGGAGCAAACGGTTGTCGCAAAAGCGTTCATTAGCACCCCAAAAGAATATATTTGCGCGGTGCTTGGAAACCGTTTTTCACAAAGTTGTATTGACCTTGAATCAAGACTAATGGGCAGAATTTTACTCATTGACGCCAAGGCGGTTTATATGCTTATGAAAAACAACGACTTTTACCCCAAAAGCGTGTTTGAAGACGAAAAACCGCAAAAAAAATTTATAAAAACCATAAAGGCATCTTTCACGAAAAAAAGAGCAAAACGCTTTGCCCTTACGGGTTGCGCTTTACTCTTTATGTCTTTAATCGTGTTTTATCCCGTCTATTATATCGTGGCGGGGTGTTTGCTCGTCGCGCTGGCGGTGTTGGCGTTTTTCTTCGGTAAAAACCCCGCCGAAAAAGAAACCGTCAATATTTTTTATAAATAACCGCAACTTTCGTTCCGTTTTATATGCTCGACGAATTTCCCAAACGCTCGAAACAAAAATTTTAATATTTTATATGAACGACGCCTTTTTTATTGCTTCTTCTATACAAAACGATTTTATGACCTATCACGCAAACAACCTCGGCGTTTAAAAGGCGAGAAAGTTCGTCTGCGATAGTTTTCGCGTCGTCGTCGGTGTTGTTTAAAACCGAAATTTTTACAAGTTCTCTTTTGTCGAGTGCTTCCGAAATAAATTCGACCGAATTGTCGCTTATGCCGCCCTTACCCACTTGACCGATAGGTTCGAGCGTTTGCGCCATACTCCTTAAATTACTCCTTTCTTTAGACGTAAACATTTTTATCTCCTTAATCAATAAAGTCAAACTCTACTTCGCCTATGACAACAACGTCGCCGTCCTTTGCACCCATAGCGCGAAGTTTTTTTATTACCCCGTTTTCACGAAGCATTTTTTGCATGTACGCAAGCGAATCCATATCGTTTAACACAACGTTTCTGATAAGCAAATCCACAAACGGACCCATAACGACGTATGCGCCGTCTTCGTCTCTTTCGATTTCAAACGATTTTTCGTCGGGTCTTACGTAAGTAAACTCTTCGTGTTCTATCGGCGCAAGAGGCGGTATATCCTTTAAAGTCTCGCAAATTTTAGCGAGTAATTCTTTGAGATTTTCGCCGCTTATCGCGCTTGCGCAAACGAGCGGATATTTATTCTTTAATTTTTTCTTAAACGCCTTCAAGTTTTCTTCCGCACCGTAAATGTCGCACTTGTTTGCCACGACGATTTGCGGACGAGACGCAAGCACTTTGCTGTACGCCTTTAACTCTTTGTTGATTTGCTTAAAGTCCTCGTACGGGTCTCTACCTTCAACGCCCGAAATATCCACCACGTGGACTATCATACGCGTTCTTTCGATGTGCCTTAAAAAGTCGAGTCCGAGTCCTTGACCTTGCGCCGCACCCTCGATAATACCGGGGATATCGGCAACCGTGAAACTTTCGTCGTAATATTTCGCTACGCCGAGATTTGGCGAAAGCGTGGTAAAGTGATAATTTGCGATTTTGGGTTTCGCTCCCGAAATTTTTGACAAAATGGTAGATTTACCCACGTTGGGGAAGCCCACCAACCCCACGTCGGCGATTACTTTCAATTCCAAAGTTACCACGTGGAAATCGGTTTGTTGACCTTTTTGCGAAAAATGCGGACAATGTCTTCTGCTCGTGCAAAAATGCACATTGCCTTTTCCGCCGTTGCCGCCCTCGAGCACTTTTACCTTTTGCCCCTCGTAAAACACGTCGGCAATGATTTTGCCCGTTTCTTTATCTTTAATGACCGTACCGAGCGGCACGTTTATCACAAGGTCTTCTCCGTCTTTGCCGTGGCATTTTTTTGTATCGCCCTTGCCGCCGTCTTCTGCAACGTATTTTTTTACGTACATAAAGTCAATAAGGCTCGATTTTCTTCTGTCGCCGACGAAATAGACGTCGCCGCCTTTTCCTCCGTCGCCACCGTCAGGTCCGCCGTTTGCCACGCCTTTATAACGTATAAACGAGGTCGCGCCGTCGCCGCCGTTGCCCGCTTTAATTTTTATATTCTCTTTATCTATAAACATAATTTCAACTTCCCGACCGATTTAAAATCGGATAAATATAATATTTCCTTTTTACAACTTTTTAATTTCTTCGATATCTTGCTCGGAATATACTTTAATTCCGTTTTCTTTAAGAAGTTTTGCCGCAACGCCGTAACCGCTTACTTTTTTACCAGTAAACGTTCCGTCGTAAATAGTTCCGCTTCCGCACGAAGGACTGTTCGCCTTTAAAACCGCGACTTTTACCCCTTGCGTTTTCGCAATTTCAAGAGCCTTTTCCGCACCCTTTACAAACGCCTCAGTCGCGTCGCTGCCGTCGCTGAAAAGCACTTTGTCTCCCACGATTTCGGCGGGAAATCTCGGCGATTTAAGTCCGCCGAACGTCTCTGGACAAACGGGAATCAACTCGTGATTTTTCAAAACGTTTAAAAGTTCGGCGTTGTAGTTGTTGCCGCCGTTATACTTGCAATTCTCTCCCAAAAAACAATGACTGATTAATATTTTCATTTTTTATCCGCCTTTACTTTATTGTCTCGTTTTGTCTTTAAATTGTTTTTCTCGCACAAACTTTCAATGGGGCAAACGTCGCACTTGGGGCTTTGCGCCGTGCAAATTTTTCTGCCGTGCCAAATGAGATAATGGTGCGCTTTGGACCATACGTGTTTATCAATAATGTCCATAAGTTGCTTTTCGGTAGTCAAAACGTCCTTGGCTTTCGCAAGCCCTATTCTGTTTGAAACGCGAAAAACATGAGTGTCCACCGCTATAGCGTCGCCGCCGAACGCTACGCTGTAAACGACGTTAGCCGTCTTTCTGCCCACCCCCGAAAGCGACTGTAAATTTTTTAAATCGGACGGAACTTTGCCGCCGAATTTTTCCACAATGTCTTTGCTTGCGGATAAAATATGCTCGGCTTTGGCGTTGTAAAGTCCGCATGAATAAATCATTTTACCCAAAGTATCTTTATCCAAAGTCAGCATTTTTTGCGGGGTGTTATACTCTTGAAAAAGCACTTCGGTCACCTTGTTTACCCGCTCGTCGGTGCATTGCGCGGATAAAATCACGCAAACCAATAATTCGTATTCGCTGCGGTAAATAAGCGCGGGCTTTGCGTCGGGATAAGTGTTTGCGAGTATATCTATTATTTTGTCCGCCGACTGCTTGTCCATTGCTTCTCCTATAAAAAGGGTTGCACAAATTTTAATGCAACCCGCGTGTATTATATTTTAGCATAAATTTTTCATTTATACAAACGTTTTTAATATATTCGTCTCGTCGTGCGCCTTGCAAAATCGCTTTCTATCACGAAAATGCCGTAAAAACTTCTAAATGCGCCGCTATTTATCAAGTTTTTGGCGTAATACAGCCCGTTTGCGGGAAACAACGCGGAAAGTCCGCAACCTTGGTGGGCTTCTTTAGGGGTTGATACCGCCGTGGTGTAAAAGCCGTAACTTTTCATTTTTTCTATAAAACCGAAAACGTCGGTCTTCGATTTAAACACTGCAATATATTGTTTCATTATTTTTCTCCTTGGTAGCATAAAAAGGTAAGCCATTATATATATATTTAATAACTAAAAAATATGTGAGGAATATATATTGATTTATCTCGATAATGCCGCCACGGGCGGTTTTAAACCCGCAATAGTGAAAGAAGCCTACCTTTCCGCCCTTTCTTACCTTTCCGCAAACCCTGGGAGAAGCGGACACAAATTATCTATAAAAGCGGAACAAATTTTGTATGAAACACGCCAAAATTTATCTAATACTTTTCATTCCGACGAACCGCAAAGGGTTATTTTTACCAAAAACTGCACCGAGGCGTTGAATATCGCCATACTCGGCACGCTTAAACAAGGCGACCACGTCGTAACCACCGTAACAGAACACAACAGCGTTTTGCGCCCCCTTGCTTACCTTTTTACAAGCGGTAAAATTACCTACTCCGTCGCCGAGCCTAAAAACGGCAAATTTATTACCGCCGAAGATATACTTCCGCTTTTAAAAGACAACACCGCCATGGTGATTATAAACGGAGCGTCAAACGTGACGGGCGCGGTAAACGACATCGACGGCATAGGCAACGCCTTAAAAGATAAAGGAATAATTTACCTTGTTGACGGAGCGCAACTTGCCGGTCATGAAACCATTGATATGGAAAAATCGCATATCGATATGCTCGCTGTTGCGGGGCATAAATCTTTGTGCGGAATAATGGGTACGGGCG
>CAKQKQ010000022.1 GCA_934249265.1 uncultured Clostridia bacterium
TTTCTTGACCGATAATATATTTATCGAGTTCGTTTACGATTTGTTTGGGTGATAAATTCATAATTTTTCCTCCTTAAACCTTTTCGACTATAATATTATCGTTTGTAAAAATGCAGATTTCGCTTGCGATTTTAAGTGCCTTTTTCGCAATGACGTCGGCAGGATAATCGGTTTCTTGATAAAGCGCGCGCGCCGCCGCAAGTGCGTAATTTCCGCCGCTGCCTATCGCGCAAACGCCGCCGTCCGGCTCGATAACTTCGCCGCCACCCGACAATATCAAAAGACAGTCTTTGTCGGCAACGATCATCATTGCCTCTAATTTTCTGCCCATTTTGTCGTTTCTCCAAAGGTCGGCAAGTGCGACTGCGCTTCTCATGAGGTTGCCCGAATATTTATTGAGCATACCTTCAAATCTTTCCTCGAGAGAAAATGCGTCCGAAACCGAACCCGCAAACCCTAAAATAACTTTATTGTTGTAAATTTTTCTTACTTTTACGGCGTTGTTTTTAAAAACGATGTTTTCGCCGAAAGTAACTTGACCGTCGCCCGCAATGGCGGTTACGCCGTCTTTTTTGACTGCGCAAATGGTCGTTCCTCTAAATTCGTTAGCCATCTATAAACTCCTTGATTTTTTTTATTTCCATAATCGCCCTTTCGGATAAAATTCTCTTCTTTTGGTCTTTTTTTACTTTTTCGTCAAGTCCTTTAAGTATTCCGTAATTGCTGTTCATGGGTTGAAAGTCGGCATTGGGCGTTGCGACGTAGTTTGAAAGCGCGCCTATCACCGTGGTGTTGTCCAAAACGAGACTTTGTTTCCCTTGCAATTTTCTGTCCATGTTTATCGCGCACAAAAGTCCCGAAGCGATGCTTTCCACATACCCCTCGACACCCGTGATTTGCCCCGCAAAAAACACGAGCGGACTGTCTTTTACCGAAAAATCGCTTTCGAGTATTTCGGGGGATAAAAGATAGGTGTTTTTGTGCATAACGCCGTACCTATAATACTCCGCGTTTTTAAGCGCGGGGAAAAGCCCGAATACCCTTTTTTGCTCTTTAAAGAGCAAGTTCGTTTGAAAACCGACAAGATTATACATTTTGCCGTCTTTGTCTTCTTTCCTCAGTTGCATGCACGCATAAGGCCACCTACCCGTTTTGGGGTCGGTAAGTCCCGCCGGCTTTAACGGTCCGAAACGTAAAGTGTCTACTCCGCGCTTAGCCATTATTTCCACCGGCATGCAACCTTCGAAAACTTTTACGTCTTCAAAGTCGTGCAACGTTGCCCTTTCGGCATTTATAAGTTGGTCGTAAAAGTTTAAATAACCCTCTTTGTCAATGGGGCAATTGATGTAATCGCCTACTCCATTTTCGCCGTAACGGTCGCAAATAAACGCGTTTTCCATGTCGATGCTTTCAGCCGAAACGATGGGTGCGGCGGCGTCGTAAAAATACATTTGTTTTTTAAATTTTTCGCCGATAAATTTGCTTAATTTGTCCGTCGTGAGCGGACCTGTAGCGACGATAGTGGGCTGCGAAAAATCGATTTCGGTCACTTCTTCGTCGATACACTCGATATTGGGGTGATTTTTGATTTTTTCGGTAATCATCGCCGAAAATTTTTCTCTGTCAACGGCGAGCGCATTGCCCGCGGGAACTTTGGTTAGGTCTGCGCAATTTATTACCATAGAACCTAAAATGCGCAATTCCTCTTTCAAAAGTCCGCATGCGTTGCCGTAAACGTCGTTGCTTTTAAGCGAGTTGCTGCAAACGAGTTCGCCGTAGTTTTTGCTGTGGTGCGCGGGGGTAAACGCGGTGGGTTTTATATCGTAAAGTTTTACTTTATAACCCTTGTTTGCCAAATAATACGCGCAATCGCTGCCGGCGAGTCCGCCGCCTATTACTTTGATTTCTTTCATTTTTGCTTAATGCTTTTCGTTTTTAACGCTGTAATCGCAATCTTTGTCAGAGCATTTTATGGTTTTGCCGTCTTTTGAATAAATAAGATATGCGTTGCACTTTGGGCATCTTTCGCCCGTGGGCATATCCCAACTGTAGAAATTGCAGTGAGGATAAGACGTGCAACCGTAAAACACTTTGCCCGTTTTGCTTGTGAGTTTTTGAGTCGCCGAACCGCACTCGGGACAAATGCCCGCTTTTTCGGTGATAGATTTTGTGTTTTTGCAAACTTTGCATTGCAAATATTTGCCGAACCTACCCGTTTTTTCCACCATTTCGCCGCCGCATTTAGCGCACTTTTCGGTGGAAATTTTTTCTTCGATAGGTCTCGTTTTCATGCACTTGGGACAAGCGAGGAATTTGCCGTATTTGCCCGTTTTGTACACGTAGTTTACGTCTTTACAGTTTTCGCAAGGAATATCCGAAATTTCTTCGCTTTCAGACTTCATTTTTTTGCACGAAGGACAGTATAAATACTTGCCGTATCTGCCCAGCCTTCTTATCATATTCGCGCCGCAAGCGTCGCACTTTATGTCGGTGACTTCGTTGCCCTCGTTTGTAGCCTCGATAAGTTTTTCGTTGAACGGAACGTAAAAGTCCTCGATAAGTTTTCTCCAATCGATATCGCCGTCGGCAATGTCGTCGAGTTTTGTCTCCATGTTAGCCGTAAACGAAACGTCCATTATGTCGGCAAAATATTTCGTGAGCATATCCGTCATGGTGTAAGCGATTTCGTTCGGTACGATAGACTTTCCGTCTTTGCCGATATATTTTCTCTTTGAAAGCATATCGAGTATCGTGTGGTAAGTGGACGGTCTGCCGATACCCTTGTCTTCCATTGCTTTTACTATGGAAGAATCGGTATATCTAACGGGCGGTTTTGTAAACTTTTGCTCGCGCTTGATATCCTTTAAATTGAGTATATCTCCCTTTTCCATTACGGGTAAATTTTTACTGCTATTGTCATCTTCATCGCTACCGTTTGCCGTAAAATCGTCATAAACGACGGTAAAGCCGTTGAATTTCATCGTCTTTCCGCTCGTCTTGAACACATAGCCGTTTGCCTCGACTTCTACCTTTACCGTGTCGTATTCAGCCGAACTCATTTGCGACGCTAAAAAGCGGTTGTAAATAAGTTTGTATAGCGATAAAAGTTTTTTATCGGAAATGAGTTTTTCAAGTCTTTCGGGCGTGAATTTTACGTCGATGGGGCGAATTGCCTCGTGAGCGTCTTGCGCCGATTTTTTAGCCTTGTATATGTTGGGTTTTGTCGGCACGTACTCTTTGCCGAACTTTTCGGAGATATACTCTCTCGCGCTGTTTTGAGCGTCAACGGAAATTCTCGTGGAGTCCGTTCTGATATAGGTGACGAGCGCGACGTGTTCGCCGCCGATTTCGATACCCTCGTAAAGTTGTTGAGCGTATTTCATCGTCGTAGCCGAATTCATGCCGAGTTTTGCCGCGGCGTCTTGCTCTAACGTGGACGTAGTAAACGGCGGGAACGGGTGAGTCGAAGTTACGCTTTTTACTATGTCTTTTACCGTAAACACCGCTTGTTTAAGTTGTTCGTAAACGGCGTCGGCTTCTTCTTTTGTGGCGGGTTTGTATTTTTTACCGTCTTTTTCAAGGAGTAATGCCTTGAATTGCGGCGGCTTTTTCGCGCCGAAAGTGGCGGTTAAATTCCAATATTCTTGCGGAACGAAAGCCTTGATTTCCCTTTCTTTATCTACTATAAGTTTAAGTACTACCGACTGAACTCTACCGGCGGACAAGCCGTCTTTAATTCTTTTACACAAAAACGGACTTAATTTATAACCGACTATTCTGTCGAGTACCCTTCTCGCTTGCTGACTGTCAACGAGGTTGTAGTCGATGTCTCTGGGGTTTGCGAGCGCGTTTTTAACCGCTTTTTCGCTTATTTCGTTAAACTCTATTCTTTTGCATTTGCCTTTAAGTCCGAAAACTTCTTGAATATGCCAACTTATCGCTTCGCCCTCTCTATCGGGGTCGGTTGCGAGGAAAATTCCGTCGGCTTTGTCGATGACTTTTCTCAAAGACTCCACTCTGTCTTTTGCCTTGGGCGTAATTTCGTACGTGGGCGAGAAATCACCCGAAATGTTTACGCCGAAGCGGTGTACGGGCAAATCTCTTATATGACCGCCGCTCGCCACGACTTTATATTTTCCCCCGATGTATTTTTCTATAGTTATCGCCTTTTTGGGCGACTCCACAATGACTAACTGCATATTGTCTCTCCTTTTTAACAGTCTTTACTATTGTCGTTTTCGTTGTTTAATATTTTGAGCGGACTGTATGTGTTTAGTCCGTCTTTTACTATGATTTTCTTTATTTCAAGGCTCATTATAACGGGCGTGAGTTGAAATTGTTTTAAACCCGTTTGGCTTGCGATTACGTCTACGTGAACGCTGCCCGCGCTTATTGCGTCGTAAACCTTTTTCTCTATTTCGGTGAGCGCGATTTGCCTTTGTATAGTGGGTTCTACGCCCAAAATAGACAAAATATCTTGCGAATTTTCGCATAAATACGCGCCGTTTTTGATGAGATAATTGCAAATTTCGCCCGACGCAACGCCCAAATTGTATGGAAAGGCGAACACGTCTTTGCCGTATTCGAGCGCATAATTGGCGGTGTGCCTTGTGCCGCTTTTAAAACTTCCGCTCACGATAAGCACGCCTTTACTCAGTCCCGCGATTATGCGGTTTCTGTAAGGAAACATCCACTGACGAGATTTTACCGTGGGGAAATACTCTGAAATCACAAGCCCGTTTTCGGCAACTTTGTCGATTAAGTTTTTGTTTACCGACGGATAAATATTGTCCACGCCCGAAGCCGCCACGCAAATTATGTTTCCCGTTTTTAGCGCGCCGTTGATTGCGGCTGTGTCACCGCCGTCGGCAGTGCCCGTCACGATAACCACTCCGCTTTCGCTTAAATCGCTTGAAATTTCTTCCGCCAGAGCATAGTTTACGCTTTGAGTGTTTCTCGAACCGACTATTGCGAAAAGATTTTTCTCATTAAGCAAATCGCAGTTGCCTTTGCAATACAAAACAAGCGGATAATTGTTTATTTCCAATAAATTAGACGGATAATTTTTAGACTCGACGGTCACGGGAATTACGCCCGTTTTGTCGAGATATGCGATTAATTTTTCAACGTAACCGCTTTTTATTTTATCCTTAAAGTCGCGATAAAATTCCTTTCCCGCCGTTTCTTCCAAAATATTTTGAATTTCATCGGGATTTTCAAGCATTTCGAACGGGCATGAATAATAAGAAAGAATTTTTAGTTTCTTCTCCGCGTCAAGCCCTATAAACGAGTCGAGGAACAACATCGCTTTTTCGTTTTCGTTTAAATTCATCATTTATTTATATCGAATTTTCTGTAACTTATCGCTTCCAAAAGATGCTCGGGCAAAATATCCTCGGATAAAGACATATCCGCAATAGTGCGGGCTACTTTGAGTATCCTACCTCTCGCCCTCGCCGAAAGTTTAAACGCCTCGAACGAAGCCTTTAACAATTCTTCTTCATCTTTGGTGAGTTTACAGTATTTCGCAAGATGTTTTTCGGTCATCTCGCTGTTTGTCTTGATTTTGTCGTTTTTAAATCTTTCTCTCTGAATGGCGCGCGTGCGGTTGACTCTGCGTTTTACGCTCGCGCTGCTTTCGCCCGCTTCTTTAGACACAAGGTCGTCGTACTCTACGCAGTCGACTTCGACTTGCAAATCTATTCTGTCAAGCAAAGGTCCTGATATTTTCGCCTTATATTTCATTATTTGCGCGGGCGAACATTTGCACTCTAACTTTTTGCTGCCGTAATTTCCGCACGGACAAGGGTTCATGCTGGCGCACATAATGAAACTTGCGGGGTAATTTACCGTGAGTTTTGCCCTCGACACGGTAACAACCCTGTCTTCGAGCGGTTGACGCAGACATTCAAGCGTCGCGCGGGGATATTCGGGAAGTTCGTCGAGATACAACACGCCGTTGTGCGCAAGACTGATTACTCCAGGCTTTGCGTTTGTTCCGCCGCCGATAAGCGCGATATTAGTCGCGGTGTGGTGCGGAGTCATAAACGGTCTCGTCCTAACGATGCCTTCGTCGGTAAGCGTGCCCGCCACCGAGTGAATTTTCGTCGTTTCGAGAGCCTCTTCAAACGTCATGTCGGGCATAATGGTGGGTATGCACCTTGCAAGCATGGTTTTACCCGCACCGGGTGCGCCTACCAATAAAATATTATGACCGCCGCTGACGGCGATTTCTATCGCACGCTTTGCGACTTCTTGACCTTTGACAAGTGATAAATCGACGGGATATTCTACGTCGTCGGGCAAATTGGCAAATTCCGATTTTTCAATTGGACTAACCTCGTCTTCTCCAGACAAAAAGCCCAAAACGCCGTTGAGCGTGGGGAAAGCGTAAACGTCAATTCCGTCGATATAACTCGCCTCTTTGGCGTTTTCTTCGGGAATAATGAAGTTTTTATACCCGCACATGCTCGCCGAAATCAAAAGCGGCAACACGCCGTTTACTCCGCGGAGTTTTCCGTCGAGGCCCAATTCGCCGACGAGAATAAAATCTTTTAATCTCGGCATTTGCACCGAACTTGCTTTAAGTATGGCAACGGCAATGGCAAGGTCGAGATGCGCGCCCTCTTTCTTTACGTCGGCGGGCGCAAGGTTGACCGTTATTATTGAAATGGGAAATTTCTTTCCGCTGTTTTTTATCGCCGAACGCACCCTGTCTTTAGACTCTTTTACAGCCGTATCGGGTAGCCCCACGATATCGAATTTAGGTAATCCGCTGTTGATATCGACTTCTACGTCGATGGGACACCCCTCTATTCCGACAAGTGCAAAACTGCTTGTCTTCGCTAACATAATCCTTTCCTTCTTTGTAAAAAACTTTGTATAAAATGTTTGTTATATTGCGTTTAAAATATTCTTTAAATGTCGAAATTTGCCGTTTTTACGCAAAACGTATGCTGTAAACGCGGCATAAATCGTTTTAGAACACAAACCACGTATAAAGGTATTTCGCCACATTCGACGGTATATCGTAACCCGCTACGCCGACAAAGCCAAGGCCGAAGAATATCACCAAAAGCGCAGCCCACAAAACAAAGTTTGCCCTTACCGTAACGGTCGAATCAGCGTTAAACGCGGCGTTTAAAGTAAGCGCGCCGAAGCCCGTATAGAACACCAAAATTATGGGTAAATCTACAACGGTAAACGACTTTGCAAAGATAGCAAAAGCAATTACCATAGGCAACACGCTCGACCACAAAAGCACGTTCGTTCTTAAAGATTTTTCATTTAATC
Source organism: uncultured Clostridia bacterium (assembly GCA_934249265.1). Classification (GTDB taxonomy): domain Bacteria; phylum Bacillota; class Clostridia; order Christensenellales; family Borkfalkiaceae; genus CAKQKQ01. Next base: position 7,294 of record CAKQKQ010000022.1, read on the forward strand.
CTTCTCCCGTACCCTTGTATTTTTTAACAAGTTTGGTAATGGTGATAGCCGCAAGAGCGATAGCGGAAACAAGGGTCAAAAGTGCGTACGCGGGGTTGACGAAAGCAAAATATTTTCCGTCGCCGTTTAAATCGAGTGCGCCAAGACCAATAAGTCCGCCTATGCCGCACGCACCCGTCTTTACGCCGAGAGTGAGCGCGACCGTCTTTGCAAATACGAGTATCGGGTTTGCCGTCTCGAAATAGTTTGCATAGCCGAAGAATATCGAAATCATTATAGTGATAAACGTGAGCACTAACGGCACTGCGACAAACGCAATTGCAAATTGACCGTACGACAACTCTTTGCGTTGAGTTTTTGCGTAAATATATATCGCAAGCATACCTAAAAGCGCAAACACCGCTATAAACTGCACGTTAATTGCCAAACCCAAGAACAAACCAGACAAATAAAGTTGTCTTTCGTTTTTGTTCTCGAATAAATATTTATAAAGATATACGTATGCAAGAAGCAACGTAAACGCCGTCATGTTTGCCACCGACGACAAAGTTGCCGCCGACAATACCACCGTTGACGACAAGTAAAGCGCGGATAAAATTATTCCGTAACGAATTTTACCGAAATATTTTTTGCCGATGAAATACAAAAGCACGAGCGTTGCAACCATGAACAAGTAAGACATAAATCTTGCACCGAATGCGTTTGCACCGAAAAGCAATACGCCCAACGAGTTTACAAGCACGCCGAGAGGCATTGCGCTGTCCGAAACGGTGAGTCCGTCGGCATGAAGCATACTCTCGATAGAACTTATCATTTTCGTCTCGTATTTCGTGAGCGCGGTATACTTGCTGTGAGTATAAGGCATTTTGGTTTGTTCGTCCGTGAGGTTTTTAAAGGCGTTTAACGCTTTTGTAGAACTTGAATAACTTGAGTTGTAAAGTCTTACGCCGACGAGGCTTACGGACAGTCTTTCGCCCTTATTGTTGTAAAGAGCCATTTCGTACACATCCATATCGCTTTTGAAATCTATTCTCATATAGCGGCTGGTGCGTTTTTCGCCCTCGAACACTCTCTTGAAAGTATATAAATCGCCCGCTTTATCGGCAGAGAACGTAGCCTTTATTTCGTCGCCTACGTATGTAGTGCCGTTTTTCGCAGCACTTTCAGTGGTGTGGAAGTGTATTTCTACAACTGCCGCCCCGTTGTCGTCATACGTCCTATAATCTCCGACAAACATATCCATAGCGGCTACGGAGTCGTCACCGTTGATTTTATAAATGGCATACGACCAAAGACCGCCGTCCGACGAAACGCCCGTCCTTACGCGCGTTTTGGGAACAACCGTCGAACCGATTGAAAAACCGCCGACAAGCACCGCAACGAGTACGGCGCATATAATTGCAATTAACTTATTGAAGTTTGGTTTTACCTTTTTCATAACCTTCCTCCGAATATAAACTTTTTTAATTGTATAACATATTTCGCGATTTGTAAACACTTTTTCATTAAAAAATTTTTTTCAAGGTATCATTATTATATATATAATGATATATGCGCCCACTACCTAATGATATATAAACCTACTGCCCAACGATATATACACCCACCCTCTACGCAATGTTTTATTATTATATAATAAAGGGTCTGATAAAGGAGCGAAAGCGTTTGCAATTACGGACTGATAATGATTAAAAATAATTTAAGTTAACCAATAAATTAATTATAATAAAACGATTAATGTAGGCTGATAATGCTCAATATGAACGCAATTTATTTTTAATGCAAGCAATAAAACTCGGCGCGCCAACAAAGCGTTAAATTGTCGAACATAATATATCCGCGCACATATACACGTGTACGCTCACGCGCACATACTTCTTAATTACACGCACGGTTATACGCGCAAATTACACGTACTTTATTGTACGCGCATATGCAAACACGCACAGTAGAAGTTTACGACAATTTATTGATTGTTAATTAAAAATATGATATAATTGAGTAGGCAAAAAATTAGAAATCGATTAATTTTAAAAAAAACGACAAACAATAAATATTTAGGAAAAATAAAATATGAAATATAATAAGGTTTTGGAAAAAGCGTTTCCTACAATTTATCTACACGATTGCGAAATCAAAAATTTGACTTACGAAGACGGTTGTTTTAACGTTTATTTTTCGGAAGGCTTATTTCTTAACGAAGGAAACAGAACCGAAGGAGATGCAAAAATAATAATAAAAACCTCTTGCGTCGACGATGCTCTTTTTATGATAAGCAAGTCATATCGTTTTATTAAAGGTACTTTGCCGTTTTACATAACCAAATATAAAAAACTCAAAGACTTAAAAGAATTACTCGAAAAAGGATATTATTTCACTATATTGAATGAATATTACGTAGGCGACAATGTGTTGTGGAGAGGGGTAATCGAAAGAGCAAAAAATGGCAAAATAGAAAATGCGAGATATTTTGAATTTAATTTTGACAGCGAGAGTTTAGTTTATTATTTTAATACCACCTTTAACGTATCAAAAAACAAATGATGACCTATAAATAAAAAACGATTTAATAAAAATGTTGTAGCCTTTTTTAGTCTGCAACATTTTTTTGCATTTTTTAACAAAACCTTACAATTAAATATTCATGCAATAACAACTCGACTAATAAATACTTTTTTATTCGCTTATAACAATTAATTAACTTTTTCTCGTAAAAAGGCTGTTTAACAAAAAATTAAATTTCAAGTTTTTATCGATAAACTGCCCTTTTGCGTTCGACAGTTTGCCCCTTCGCGTTTGACAATTTACCCTTTTTAATTTGATAAATTACCATTTTACATTTGACAATTTGTGCTGTTTTGCCATTCAAAAAATTAATAATTGTATATTTTTTGCATAAATTTGTATAATATTTGCATAAAATTATGAATATTGAATAAAATATAAAATTTTTTAACTTTTTTATAAAAATTATGCAAAAATGTTTGACAATGAAATTTTGTAGGTATATAATAGCGTCATAAAATTTTTCAAAGGAAGGACACAATTATGAAAAAGATTATCAGTTTATTATTTGCACTTATGTTTTGCGTCGTAGGCGGCGCGGCTATGACCGGTTGCGGCGGCAGCGACGAAAACACTTTATACGTTTACACGAACTCCGGTTTCGCTCCGTTTGAATACGTTGACGAAGCAGGTAACGTTGTCGGCGTAGATATCGATATCGTAACCAAACTCGGCAGCGAATTAGGTTATAAAGTTAAAGTTTATGACGTTGCTTTCGGTTCGATATTCACCGAAGTTCAAAAAAATACCAACACGATCGGCGTTGCAGGTATCACTATCAGTGAAGACCGTTTAGAATCGGGTATCTTCTCCGTTCCGTACACTACTTCGGTTCAATACGTTGTTGTAAAAGACGGCGCATTTACAGAAGCAGATTTAGTTGACGGAAAACTTCCCGTAAGCAAATTGGCTAACCTTTCCAACAAAAAAATCGGCGTACAAGAATCTACCACGGGTATGTATTTAGTTGAAGACGAAATCAACGGCACTGAAGACGAAACCACAGGCGAACACGTCACCGGAAGTCTTGAAGGAAGCGGCGCGCAATGCCTTTCTTATGCAAACGCATTTTTAGCGGCAAACGATATCGGCACTCAACTCGGTGCGGTAGTCGTTGATAAATTACCCGCTCAAAAGATTTGCGAAATCAATAGCGGTTTGGTTTGTTTCGAACTTGACAGCGAGCCCGAATCTTACGCTATTTACATGAACAAAAAAGCAACCGATTTAAAAGCAAAAATCGACGAAGTTTTGACTAAAATGATCAACGACGGAACTATCGCTCAATACATCAACAAACACAGTGGAGCAAACGCTTAAGGAATTATAAAATATGTTTTCAAACTATAAATACGTTTGGGATTGCCGAGGCCTCATTTTAAGAGGTCTCGGCGTCTCGCTGTCAATTGCGGGCGGCGCATTATTGATTGGTTTTATCTTGGGCGTAATTGTCGCATCGATAAAAATCGCGCCTAAAAATTCAATCATAATGAAAATTTTGGATAAAATTTGCGGAATATACATAACAGTCATCAGAGGAACGCCTATGCTCGTTCAATTGCTTATAATGAGCGGCGTTATTTTGGTCGATTTAAAGTACATGGACACCACTATAATCGTGCCTATAATCGCTTTCGGTATCAACAGCGGCGCATATATGGCGGAGATAATTCGTAGCGGTATATCGTCGGTTGACGTTGGTCAAATGGAAGCGGGAAGAAGTTTGGGCTTAAATTGGCTTACTACAATGAAAAAAATAGTCATTCCGCAAGCAATTAAAGTCGTTGTACCCACTATTTTCAACGAAATAATCACTCTCGTAAAGGAAACCTCGGTAGTAAGTTATATCGCCTTGATGATAAACGGAAAACAGGCTTGGGATTTACTCGGCATCGCCGACAAACAAGGCTTGAGAACGGGATATTATATGGAATTCGTTTTGACTGCGGCACTACTCTATTTAATCGTAGTAATGATTCTTACACTCATACAAAAATTAATCGAAAGGAGGCTGCGTACAAGTGATAAACGTTAATAATATTTTTAAATATTTCGGCGACCTTAAAGTGCTTAACGGAGTTTCTTGCAAGATAGAAAAAGGCGAAAAAATAGCGATTATCGGTCCGAGCGGTAGCGGTAAATCTACTCTGCTTAGGTGCATGAACCTTCTTGAACAGCCGACTTACGGCGAAGTGTGGATCGACGACGATTTACTTACGCCCGTTGACCCATATTTGCATTTCGATATTATAAGACAGTCTAAAACTTATAAGACCCTTCTTGAAGAGGAACTGAAAAACAACCCCTCTGTCTCAAAAGAAGATGCGGACGAGAAAGTTATTTTAGATATCAAGAAAAACGACTTACTTAAAAAACACGAAGGCAAAGAATTTAACGCCGCAGTAAAGGCATTATTTAAAGAAAAATCGATAGATATCAACCTTGCAAGGCAAAAATTAGGTATGGTTTTTCAACATTTCAACTTGTTTAACAACCTTACCGTAATGCAAAACATGATTCTTGCGCCCGTCGAACTTAAACTTAAAACCAAAGAAGAAGCGATTAAACAAGCGGAAGAACTTTTAAAACGTATAGGTCTTTACGACAAAAAAGACGTTTACCCCTCCACCCTTTCGGGCGGACAAAAACAACGTATCGCAATTGTGCGCGCACTTGCAATGAACCCCGAAATTATGCTTTTCGACGAACCCACTTCCGCACTTGACCCCGAAATGGTTGGCGAAGTTCTTGCACTTATTAAAGAACTTGCCGACGACGGAATGACTATGGTAATAGTAACGCACGAAATGGCTTTCGCAAGAGAAGTCGCGTCTAAAGTGTTGTTTATTGACGAGGGAATTATCAAAGAATCGGGTACTCCCGACGAAGTGTTTAATCACCCCAAAGACCCCAGACTTCAAGACTTTTTATCTAAAGTGCTTTAATAAAAACTAATAATATATTTTATAAATTGCGCTGCGCCTTATTACAAGGTGCGGCGTTTTTTCGTTTTATTTTATCCTCTTAATTTGTTTTTATCGTATTGTTTTAATTTGTTTTACTATGCCGTCTTAATTTATAAAATGTCTCTGCTTTAAACGAGATATTTTTAATAAAAAAGCCGCGATTACACGATACGTATCGTGTAATCACGGCAAAAATTTAATTTAATCAATTATTTTACACCTTTTTATTTTTTACTTTTAATGCAAATTTTTGCGTACTTTTTACGACTTATTCTTCCTCTTCAAATTCGTCTTCTTCCGCTTCTTCGTCAAACTCGTCTTCGTCGTATTCGTCCGTTTCTTCATCGCCAAGACCACCGAAAATGTCGTCGGTGTTTATATCGGTATACTCTTCGCTGTTTACGTTTTCATCGATGTCAACGTCCTCTTCTTCGTTGTACTCTTCCTCTACTTCGTCGGGCTCTTCTTCCTCGACAAGTTTATGCGCTTCGAGCACTTCGTCGAGCGACAACGTGCGGTTGACTACCATGGGGAATTTGGACTTGTTGGGGGTAATTTTGTTGCCGTTTTCGTCGTAAAGTTTTTCAAGGCTTTTATACATAAACACGAAAAACTCGTCAAAACTCTTCCACGAATATATATCTTCGTCGCTGCCGCGTTTGGTGCAATACACCTTTGTATCGTCCTTTTTAAGGCTGAACACAAAGTCGCCGAGCATGCCGATATAAAGTCTATCGATGCCGTCGGCAATTTTTAAAATGCCGTTCATTACGGCGATATCGTCGGGCTTGAATTTTGCCGCGGTAGACGTGAAATTGTACGCAAAAACAATTAAACTGCCGCTGAACATTGACACGCCGTTATATTTATTTATAAACGTGCCGTACTCGTCGAGATTATACTCTTCATACTTTTCGTAAACCGTCTTTTTAAGCGGACTGCCGTTTATAAACAACGTATGCAAAAACATATCTCTGCGCATAACTTTTATAGGTTTTACGCACACCACCCAATTTTCTTGAGTGCATCCCCTTTTCAATTTTCTCAATATTTCAAAACTCTTCATACTTTGCTCCGAAGGGAAATAACTTATTACAATTTCTTATAATATTTTACCGTTTTTTACCCCTTGTTGTCAACAAATTATGTGTTTTATTTTTAGTATAATAAATAACGCCGTTTATTCCGCTTTTAAGGCATTTTATTTAAATACGCCTTACCTTGTACGCATACGACGAAAAACTATATAAACACGTAAAATCCGACACCAAAAGGGCTAAAAGCACAAACAAACATAACAAATAAAGGCTAAAAAATTAAATATCATAACTATCCGCCGAATTTGCGACAAAAAAGTAAAAAGCACATTCAGCCATTTAATTCGCGGTTATTTAAAAAACACAACCAGCCGCCCACGACAACTTAAAAGAAAAAAAATGAAAAGCCACCTAAAAGATGGCTTTCCATTCAAATCAATCGTTGTGCACGTCGTGTTCGTGCTCGCAAGCGCAATTGCCTGCGCAGTATTTCTCTTTATCGTATTCGATTCCGTTTTTATCGTAGTAATCTTTTATCGCCGCTTTAATCGCCTCTTCGGCAAGTACCGAACAGTGCAACTTGTGAGCGGGAAGTCCGTCCAACGCTTCTACAACGGCCTTGTTTGTGATTTCAAGAGCCTCGGAAATGGGTTTGCCCTTGATAAGTTCGGTCGCCATAGAACTTGTTGCGATTGCGCTTCCGCAACCGAAAGTCATAAATTTTACGTCGGTGATTACTCCGTCTTTAACCTTAATGTACATCCTCATTATGTCGCCGCATTTAGCGTTTCCTACTTCGCCAATGCCGTCTGCGTCGGGCATTTCGCCGACGTTTCTCGGATGTCTGAAATGGTCCATAACTTTTTCGCTATACAACATGTTTTCTCTCTCCTTTTTCAAGTTCGTCCCAAACGGGCGACATTTTTCTTAAATAATCCACCACTTCGGGAATCGCTTTTATCGTGTAATCTATTTCTTCTTCCGTAGTGTATTTGCTGAGCGTAAGTCTTAACGAACCGTGTGCGATTTCATGCTCAAGCCCTATCGCAAGCAAAACGTGGCTGGGGTCGAGCGAACCCGACGTGCAAGCCGAACCGCTTGACGCGCAAATACCGTAATCGTCGAGCATCAAAAGCAAACTTTCGCCCTCTATTCCTTCAAAACTCATGTTGAAGTTGTTGGAAAGTCTTACTTTTCTGTCTCCGTTTATTCTGCAGTGCGGAATTTTGGATAAATTATCGAAAAGTTTGTCGCGCAAATACGTTTCTCTCTTGATGACTTCGGGCATTTCCTCGACAGCCTCTTTAAGTGCTTGAGCCATACCGACGATACCGGGTAAATTCTCCGTACCGCCCCTCTTGTTTCTCTCTTGCGCGCCGCCTTCGATAAGGTTGTTTAAATAAATGCCGTTTCTTGAGTACATAAATCCTACGCCTTTAGGTCCGTGGAATTTGTGTCCCGAAGCCGAAAGCATATCTATGCACATATCTTCTACGTCAACGGGCGTGTGACCTATCGCCTGAACCGCGTCGGTGTGGAAAATAACTTTGCGCTCTCTGCACACTTTGCCTATTTCCTTTATAGGTTGAATAGTGCCGATTTCGTTGTTGGCAAACATTATAGTAACAAGGCACGTATCGTCCCTTATAGCGTTTTTAACGTCTTCTACTTTGACGATGCCGTTTTCGTATACGGGCAAATAAGTGACTTCAAAACCCTCTGCCTCGAGTTTTTTAAGCGTATGAAGTACCGCATGATGCTCGAAAGCGGAAGTAATTATATGTTTTTTGCCTTTTTTAAGCCCGTTTTTAGCCGTGGAAGTGATAGCCCAATTGTCAGCCTCGCTTCCGCCGGAAGTAAAATAAATTTCGTTGGGTTTGGCGTTGATACACTGCGCGACAGTTGCGCGCGCTTCGTCAAGTTTTTCCTTTGCGATTTGACCAACGGTATGCAAACTGCTTGCATTGCCGTAAATTTCCGTGAAATACGGAGCCATTTTTTGCGCTACGCTGTCGGATACCCTCGTCGTTCCCGCATTGTCCAAATATATCATATGCTCCTCCATTCGGAATTTCCGAAAAATAAAATCCTACTCATTTGGTAGGAATTATTATACATTATTATTGTGTACTTGTCAAACAAAATATACTCATTTTTTATAATTTTTATTAATTAAATCGCTTAAAGTTACGCTGTTTAAGTAGTCGTTTATCATATGAGTAAGCGTTGTCCAACAACCCGCCGCCGCGCAATTGTCAATTTTGGGGCAATCGCCCTCGTTGGCGCAAGCGACGAAATTCGGCGTGTCGCCCGTGATTTCGAGTATTTGTTTTACCGTGCATTTATCGGCGGGAATTTTAAGTTTGTAGCCCCCGCTCGCACCGCGCATGCTTTCGAGCAAACCGCCCTTTACAAGCAACGAAATTATCGATTCGAGATATTTTTGAGAAATATCTTGTCTCATGCTTATTTCGGAAATGGACACGAACTCGCCGCCGTGCGTGGCAATGTCAGCCATCGTCCTTAAAGCGTATCTTCCTTTTGATGATATTTTCATTTTTTTGCCTCTTTTAAGTCGTTTATCCGTATAAAAATCGTCTATCCGCTAAATAAATCGTCTATTTTTATAAAAAATCGTCTGTTCGCCCGAATTTAAGCCTAAACAAATTCAATTTTAAGCCTAAACAAATTCAACCCACGACCTCGATGCCTTTTGAATAGTCGGAATCGGAATAATATTTGTCGTCGCCGACGCATTTTACGAAAATAACGTATTTTACCGACGATTTTGCTTCAAAAAGATAAAAATTATCCTTTGTGTAAAACGTTTCGCCGTTTATCATCACGGTATAACCCGTTGCGTTTTCGTTGCTTTCCCAAGTGATTAAACCGCCGCCTTCATACAAAACGTTGTTCGGCGAAGACAGTTTACTCTTTTCTATAGTAGGATTTGAGCAAGCGCAACAACAAAATAAAGTTATGCAAATTACAGACAAAACGACCAATTTACTAAAAATCGTTTTCACTTTTATCAGTCTCTTTTGGTGAGTTTTTCAAGTTCTTTCATAAACGTCGAAATGTCCTTAAACGAGCGATAAACGGACGCAAAACGCACGTAAGCGACTTCGTCGATGTCTTTAAGCCCTTCCATTACCATTTCACCGATTTGCTTGGAAGTAACCTCTTGATCGAGGTTGTTGTACAACTTTTTTTGTATATCTTCGACGAGTTTGTCTATTTTATACATGGGTACGGGGCGTTTTTCGCAAGCCTTGATAATTCCGTTTTTAAGTTTACCAGGGTCGAAAGCCTGCCTTGCGCCCGAAGCCTTAATTACGAGAATGGGGGTGGTTTCAACCGTTTCGTAAGTCGTAAATCTCTTGCCGCAGTTGACGCACTCTCTTCTGCGCCTTATCATCGAGCCTTCGTCGGTAGAACGCGAATCGACGACCTTGCTTTCGAGACAACCGCAATACATACACTTCATATATTTTTCCTCCGTTTATTATTTTATCACACTTTGGATATTTTTCAATAGTTTTTGTCGAATTTAAAGCATTTTTTATTTGAATTTGCGCCTTTTTACTTCGTTTTAATGCTTTTTGCCGTTAAAAAACGAGTCTTTTCTTCCGTTTTTATCTTTAAACTTATTTTTAACTTGCCCGTTTGTCGTCGGGGTTTTGACTTTTATTTGACTGCCGACAGTCGAGGTTTTGTCTTTGAACTTGTTTTTAACTTGTCCGCCCAATTGTTTTGACTTATTTCCTTTGTCTGTAAACGGCGGATTTTTGCCCGTTTTTGAAAATCTGTAAGTCGCAATGGCGGGCATTTTCACACCGGCGAGTTTGTATGCTTTTTCGACCTTTTCTCTATTTTCGGGGCGGCGATATTGCAACAATGCCCTTTGCATACTCTTTTCTTCTTTGCTCTTCGGCACGTAAACTTCTTGCATGGTGTCGGGATCGATGCCCGTGTAATACATGCAAGTCGAACGCGTTGACGGCGTAGGATAAAAGTCTTGCACTTGCTCCGGCTCGTGATTTATACTGCGCAAATATTCGGTGAGTTTTACCGCGTCTTTAATCGTGCAACCTGGGTGAGACGAAATAAGATAAGGCACGACGTACTGCTTTTTACCAAGTTTTTCGTTGATAGCCTTGTACTTGCCCGCAAACTGTTTATACACCTCGAACGAGGGTTTGTTCATTATTTTAAGCACGTCGTCGCTGATATGCTCGGGCGCGACTTTGAGTTGTCCGCTGATGTGATGCTGGGAAAGTTCGGTGATTATTTCGTCGCAGTTTTTGTCGTAAACCACGTAATCGTAACGTATTCCGCTGCGTATAAACACCTTTTTTACCTTGGGTACTTTTCGCACTTTTTTAAGTAAATTTAAAAAGCCCGTGTGGTCTATTTTTAAGTTTTTACAAGGCGTGTTGCCTATGCAATATCTGTCCTTGCAAACGCCGTATTTGTCTTGTTTATCGCATGCGTGTTCTCTAAAGTTGGCAGAAGGACCTGATAAATCGTGAATATAACCTTTAAAAGATTTGTCCGCGGTAAGCAATTTTACTTCGTCTATAATGCTGTCGTCGCTGCGCTTTTGCACGCGTCTGCCTTGGTGATAATTTATCGCGCAAAACGAACAACTGCCGAAACACCCTCTGTGACTTACAACCGAAAACCGCACCTCTTCAAGTGCTTTAATGCCGCCCTCTTTTTCATACATGGGGTGGTAAGTACGCTCGTAAGGCAGCGCGTAAACGTAGTCCATTTCTTCTTGGGGCATTGGAAATTGCGGCAAATTTTGCACGAGATATTTTTCTTCGGCTTGCTTTTGAATAAGCACGACCGAATTTATGGGGTCGATGTTTCTCGACTGCTGTCTAAACGCTTTTGCGTACTTTACTTTATCCTTCGACACGTCGTCGAAAGAATAAATTTCCACGCAACCTTTATTTATAAGTCTTTGCTTTTCCTCTTCGTTTACAAGCACGCAAGTGCCCCTTACGTCCTTGATTTTTGCGATGGGAATACCCTTTTCTATCCTCGCGAAAATATCGTCGTAAATTTTTTCACCCATGCCGTACATAAGCATGTCCGCTCCGCTGTCAAAAAGCACCGAGCGCATAACTTTGTCCGACCAATAATCGTAATGGGCAAACCTACGCAAACTCGCCTCTATTCCGCCGATAATTACGGGCACTGACGGGTGCAACCTTTTTAAAGTTTTTCCGTAAACTATAAGTTGCCTATCGGGACGTTTGCCCTTTTTAGACTGCGGCGAATATACGTCGTCGGACCTTTTCTTTTTTGCGACGGTGTAATTATTTACCATGCTGTCGACCACGCCGCTACTGACTAAATATGCGTACTTGGGCACGGGAAAAACGTCGTAATCTTTATCGCAAAGCGGTTGCGGAATTATGCCTATGCTGTAACCTTTACTCTGTACGTATCGCGCAATCAAGGCATGACCGAACGTGGGATGGTCAACGTAAGCGTCCGAAGAAACGAGTACGAAATCAATTTCGTCGGGATTATTAAGTTCATTTTTATTTACCGGTATAAACATAATTTTTTCCCTTTAGGCACAAAATAGTAATATGTACCTATTTATCCGTATTATATTTGCCGTGTACGTGGCGGCGATTAATTTCTACTCGTTTTTGCTCATCAAAATGCAAAAACGCGGTTGCGAAGAAAATAACAACGAAATAAGAGACGGAAAACTATTTATCACCGCCCTACTCGGCGGCGCAATGGGCATTTACGTGTCGATGTTTGTGTTTAAATACAGACTAAACAGTTTGTTTTTAATGGTGACGATACCCGTGCTTATCGCTTTAAACGTTTATATTGCCATAATCGCCATTGCCAACAACTTCGGCATGGTAATCGACGCCGTCCCTTACGTTTAAAATAATTGTATCATAAAAAAGCAAAATACACAACATATTGTAATAAAATAACGAAAAAACAGCCAACGTTTTATTTTTACCGATTAAAATTTCACTTCTCGGTAGAAAAAACGTTGTCTGTTTTTATTTTTTATGAATATTAAATTTAAAATTTTTAGCCTCTATGGCGAATTGGTTTTGTCTTTTTTTCGCCACCGAATTTTTGATTTTAAACCCGCCGAATTTTGATTAAATTAATCGTCTTCGGCTTTTTCTTTTTTCTTGTTAGGGCTGAGCCTAACAAATATAGTATCCTCGCCTATTTTGTCCACACAGCACATGTTTACGATATACGTATCGCCCGAAAACAGACATTTCAGTTTGTCTCCGACGATAAACGACTCCCAAGTGTTTTCGGGAAAGGACACTATTACGTCGGTAATTTTGCCCATATTTTTGCCGTCGTTTATATTGACTACGTTTTTCTTTTTTAAGTCGCTTAAATTATAATCCATCGCAATACCCCCGTATATATTTTATTCGGCACGGCGATTTAAAATGACTTTTAATTTATTTTTATTAAGCGACGGCTTTTATAAGCGCGATAATTTATGCGCCGATATATCGTCAAGCGTTTTTCTTTTTCCATTTTAAAAGCAAAGCGGAATTGATTATTACTAATACCGACCCCGCATTATGCACGAGCGCGCCCACGACGGGATTTAGTATGCCTGTAATTGCAAGGGCGATCGCAAGGAAGTTTAGCGTCATGGAAAAAGTCATATTTATTTTTATAGTCGTCATCATACGTTTTGACAAAGAAAGCAAGTGCGGCAATTCTTTAACTTCGTCGTCAACAAGCGCGATATCCGCGGCGTCTACGGCAATGTCGCTGCCTACCCCGCCCATAGCGATGCCTACGTCCGCTTTTTTAAGCGCGGGCGCGTCGTTTATTCCGTCGCCTATCATGCACACGACTTCTTTATTTTTTTGATAATCGTCGATATATTTAAGTTTGTCCTCGGGCAAACAATTTGCATGAATTTCATCTATATGTAAACTGTTTCCTATCGTTTTTGCCGAATTTTCGTTGTCTCCCGTCAACAAAACGGGCGTAACGCCTATGTTTTTAATGTCGTCGATCATGTTTACGCTTTCTTTTCTTACAGTGTCCGAAAGTGCGATATAACCCGCAAGAGAATTATTTACGCTTGCAAAAATGACCGTGCAACCGTCGGAAAGATACTTTTCGACTTGATTTAAAACCGTTTTTTCAATTTCGACGCCGCACTTTTTAAGCAGTTTTTTATTGCCGACGGCAACGGTTTTTCCTTCGATAACCGCCGTAACGCCTTCGCCCAAAATCATTTTAAAGTCGCTTGTTTTTGCTATTTCAATATTTTCTTTTTTGGCGCAAGCGACTATCGCCTTGCCCAAGGGGTGCTCGGAAAGTTGCTCGGCAGAAGAAATTAATCGATACAATTCGGCATCGCTAATCGAAGAATTTATGCTTTTTACTTCGACAACTTTTGGCATACCGTAAGTGAGCGTTCCCGTCTTGTCAAAAGTGATTTTCGTCACTTTGGCAAGTCTCTCTAAAGCGTCGCCCTCTCGCACGAGAAAACCGTGCTTTGTAGCGTTGCCGATTGCCGCCATAATCGCCGTGGGAGTCGCAAGTACCAATGCGCACGGGCAAAATACTACGAGTATGGTTACCGCTCTGATTATTTTCCCCGAAATCGCCCAAGTAAGCCCCGCCGCCGTCAATGCTATAATCACTATCCAAGTTGCCCATTTGTCGGCAAGTCCCACGATTTTTGCCTTGCTTGCGTCAGCCGACTGCACGAGATTTATCATTCGTTGAATAGAACTGTCCGCTCCGACTTTTGTCGCGCGCATTTCAAACACGCCAAACTGATTTACCGTACCCGAAGAAACTTCGTCGCCAACCGTTTTGTCCACGGGGAGAGATTCGCCCGTCATTACCGCTTGATTTATAGAGGTTTGCCCCGAAATTATCACGCCGTCAACGGGAACTGTCTCCCCAGGTAAAACGCGTATAATATCGCCAACTTTTACTTGTTCGGCGGGAATTATAGTTTCGGTTTCACCGCTTAAAACCCTCGCCGTTTGCGGAGTAAGTTTGACGAGTTTTTCTATGCCCGCCCTCGCTTTTGCAACCGTTAAATCTTCAAGCAACGCACCGAGTTGCATTATAAACGCGACCTCGCCGGCGGCAAAATCTTCGCCGATGCACAGCGAAGCGATTATCGCCATCGATACAAGCACGTCCGCTTTTATATCGAAAGAAGTGACAAGCCCTATAATCGCCTCCATAACTATGGGTAATCCGCATAAAATTATCGACACCCACGCTATATCAAACGGTAAATTTATAAATTCGGTCTTTTGGTTGATTAAACTTAAAATGACCGAAACTCCCGATATGCATAAAAATATTATTTCCTTTTTTATGCCGCCCCATTCCATAAATCTTTCGATTTTTTCGACGATTTTGTTTATTGTCTTTTTCATAAAAAACTCCTTGTGGTTTATTTTTTATTATGTTTTACACCTATTTTTATTGCGCAACACCTATTTTTTGAATGTGATACGCCTATTTTGATAGAGATAAACCTATTTTTAGTTGTGCTGTACCTATTTTTTACTGCAATATGCTTATTTTTTACTACACTATACTTTTTTATTGCATTGCGCTATTTTAACCGCATTATACCTATGGGGGTATATGTATATTATACCCATAGGGGTATGCCATGTCAAGAAAAATATCGCCGTTTTTTTATTTTTTATAAAAGAAAAACGACAATTAAAAGTTTTTTAAACTTTGACTGCCGCCACCATATACAAAAAATTAAAATTTAACCTTAAAAACTTTAACTGCCGCCGCTTGTAAAATAAAATACGCAAAAGAAAAAGCGCAACTTTATTAAAGTGCACATTACTTTTTCAAACACATAAATTTAAAAGAAAGAGTTTAAAACCTAATTTACCACACCAAAGATATTTTTATAAAAGAAAAACGGCAACAGAAAGTTGCCGCCTAAAAAAACAATATTCACAATATAAAAAAATCAAATAAACGCCATAAAACCAAACTTATACAACATGATTACGCAATAAAAGTGTAAGAGCATTAAAAACTTGCGCTTGCGCGCAAAAATACTTTTACAACTACTCCGCTCGCTTTTTTTACAACTACTCCGCTCGCTCAGATTAAAATAAATATCACTTAAAACGCATTATTGCATATTCGCAAAACGCTCTACCGCCTTGGTGAATTTTTCAATAGTTTCGTCGGCGTCGCCGTGCTCGATTCCGTCTTTAACGCAATGTTTTATATGCCCTTCAAGCACGACTTGCCCCGCCTTATTTAGGGCAGATTTTGCCGCGCTGATTTGAGACAAAATGTCTTCGCAAGGGATATCTTCGTCTATCATTCTGTCAATTGCTTGTATTTGACCTATTATTTTTGCCAATCTTCTATGTAAATTGGGCGAATCGATACATTTTTTCATTTTTTTACTCCTAATACCGTTGGGGGTATATGTATATGTTACTTC
>CAKQKQ010000023.1 GCA_934249265.1 uncultured Clostridia bacterium
CAGAAAAACTGGTATAAAGTCGTCGCGGCGGCGGTATCGATAGGAGTAGGAATAACGTTGATATTTGCAAAATTTACAATAGGTGCGTTATTGTTGCTGTCAGGACTAAGTAGCGGCGGTATGCTGGCAATCGATTTTGCGTTCGGTTCGCAATTCTCGGGTGCGCTGGGCACGGCAATACTTGGCATACAAGCGATACTTATAGGTGTAAAATCAATATTCTGTTCACCGTTATATGGTCTTTTTGCAATGTTGGCAGGTGCGTCGTGTGTTGCTTTTGCAAGTGCGGAAATGCAAGAAGCGTTGGGCTATGGCAATTGGCTTAAAGATATTATAGGCAATGATATGGCATACAATGTTGCGTACGTGGTATCTAATATTGCTGCAGTTGCAGTCAATATTGTCGGAGTAAAACAATGTTTTAAAGAAGGTACGCTTGTCGCTTGTCTCGACGAAGACGGCAACGAAACGCAGTTGCCTATTGAAAAGATTGCAGTAGGTACTCTTGTACTTGCGTATGATGAAAGCACGGGAGAAAAAGCATATAAACCCGTAGTACAACTTTTTCGCAACGAGACAAAACAGTGGTGTACTGTTTGCGTTGAAGTTGACGGAAAAAAAGAAAATATTGTTTCTACTCTGGGGCATAAATATTATTTGCCGTTTAATACCGAAAATAGGGAACTTGGCTTAAAGCAAGAACACGAAAGTTATTATGAGTTATCCGAAAAATGGGTGTCTGCATATAAATTAAAAGTTGGCGACAAAGTATTGATTTCCGACGGAAAATATGGTATTATAAAGTCGGTAAAGATAGAAAACTTGTCAACTTCGGAGACTACGTATAACTTAGAAGTGACAGATTTCCACACTTATTATGTCGGCACAAACCCCGTTTGTGTACATAATAGTAAATGCCAAGAGATAGAGCAATATGTTGATACATATGAAGAAGCAGACAAAATTGCGAAAGACCACGTGGGAGAAGGTGCGTATAAATATAAAAATACAGATATTTTAGTTTCTAAAGATGGCCTTAGGACTGTGCGGTATGATACAAATCCTATGTCAAATCATGTAATTGAAAATGGGCAGCACATAAATTTAGAGACATTTAAAAAACCATTTGGAACAAAACGTGGAAGATCTTATATCAATATTCATTTAAAATGGAGAGGCTGATTAATGGGTAACATAAAGGAAGACATAATATACTTAAAAATTGAATATTTGCCGAAACGCTATCAAAAACAATACAATATGACATTTAATCAACATATAACAATAATAGGGAATATAAAGGGATTATGTTATTTGATAGAAACTGTTAAAAAATTTTTAAAAAATATTGATAACGGCTCAAAGGAATATAATTTTACCTTTAGAAAAGAATTATCTGACGATTCTTTAGGTTTTCGTATAGTGTTAATCGATACAGTCGAGCCAAGAAGTGAAGATGATTTTAAGTTAAAATTAACCTATTCTTTAAATGAAGGAAATAAACCTCTTGATTTGCAAAAGAAGCCTTATGTTACGTTAATTGGAGATAAGAGCGGACTTGAATATTTTGTAGAAGATATTGAGGATTATTTAAATAGTGGCAATTATATTTTTGATAATCTTAATTTTGATGTAGGACCGAATTTGGATGATGATTCGATAGCAATGGATGTTGTATGTACATTAAATTAATTAAGAATTTAAATCTATAAAACGGCCAAATAAACAACAACAAATTTTTTCTGCGGCGTGCAAAATTTTGCACGCCGCAGTTTTTATATTCCACAAGTGCGTGAGGACGAAAAAGGCAATAAACGGCGTAAAAATGGGTATCGGCATATAAATTAATAATTGAAAACAAAGTATTGATTTTATATAGGACTTATAGTATAATTGAAGAAATAAAAGTTTAAAATCTCGAAAAACTTGAAACAACCTACAACTTTGAAGTAGAAGATTTCCATACCTATTATGTTACCGAAAGCGAGAAATTGATAAAATAGCGAATAATGATCAGGCTGTTTTTCTGGAAGAATTTGAAACGATAAAAAACATAATAAAATCAAATGCAAATGCGATGTATAAACAGTTTTGGCTTGATGGCGGAATGCTGTAAATTAATAATTTAAACGGAGGGTAAAATGAAATATTATTTTATGATGACAAATGGTGGAAGTATCAAATGCAAAAAACTGTCTTTAATGCCGGTACAGTCAAATTTGATTGATTATTTTGATACAAATAAAGTCAATTTAGAAGAGCCGGTATTGTTGCAAGCCTTTTATTATCATGAAGATGACAGAGAAGAAGATTTTGTATGTGCCGGTAATCCGCAAGTAGTTTCAGAAAATTTTAAGCGTTTGGTTGAAGATCTTGACCCCAATGCCGCCCAATTTTTTTCTACGACTATTAAAGATATAAAAACTCAAAAAAAATATTATGTAATGCACGTTACGCAAACGATAGCATGTTTAGATAGAGAACATTCTACAATATGGCCCGATTGTTTGGGTATTAAAAAAGAAGATATTGTTATAGAATATATCGATAAAGAAAAAGTGCCGAGCGGCGTCCATTTGTTTAGAATGGCAGAAGATACGGCAAATCTTTTTGTTTCTGAAAAATTTCTCAAGGAATATAGGAAGCGTAAAATAAGAGGTTGTATTTTTCGATTAAGAACAGCAGAACCACCGAAAGAAACAACTAAATAAAAACAACTAAATTTAAATTTTTCTGCGGTGTGCAAATTTTTGCACGCCGCAGTTTTTTTTATGTTTCACAAGTGCGTGAGGACAAAAAACCAATAAACGGCGTAACCACTCAATATTATCTCGACGGGGCGAAAATACTCGGCGAAGACCGTCCAAATGGTATGAAATTAAGACATTTTTATAATAAAGACGGGTTGACAGGTTTTAGATATTGTGTTAAAATTAATTATATTGAATAATTATTGTGATAGAAGATATAAAATATTCTTTTGTCGAGTAAAATATTCCGTTGTCAAAATAGCATAAAGCGGCACTAATGCCACATTTGCTCAAGAAATGTAAAAAATTAGATTCTATTTTACTGCTAATTTTAAAAGGAGAATAAAATGCTTATCAAGAAACTAATCGATTATAATAAAAATACAGGTGAGGCTGATATTATGATTACCGATGGGCAATACAAAATTCTCTGTTATGCTTACCCTTTTGAAGATGAAGACAAACGGTTTGCTCTTGTTACTCATATGGCAAAAGACGTTATGCGTGTGGAAACAAGAGAGTATAAGTTGGAAAAAAGTATAAGCGGTTATTATTCCTATAATATACAAGGAGAAATTATCGATATCAAGAAAAGGATAGTGAAAGTCGGAGATATTTTAATTGCATTAGAAGACGTAATTCCAAAAGATATTAATACGCATGATTTTATTGAGTTTTCAGTTGCGCGCGTCGATTATATTGAATTGTAAAATATGCCAAATAGTTTGTCAGTGCAAGATTTTCCGTATTTAATATCAAAGAACATACCATATATTAAAAATAACTTATAATTAAATTTTTCGGCGGCGTGCAAAACTTTGCACGCCGCAGTTTTTATATTTCACAAGTTCACATAAAACGGTGCAAGCGGCGAACGGGTATATACGATATAAACGCTTAAAAGGATAGTTTTGAGATAAAAAAGGTAAAACAATGGACAAAATAAAAAGCAAAAACGCAAATATTACATTAAATTTTGCAAAAGAAAAACTCAAACCAAATACTTTCGTGTTTGATTTGAGTTATGATTAGTTGCGCAGAGTAGCAGAGTATATGTAAAACCGTTAAATCGAGATATGTATATGCGATCCGGTGGGATTTTTAACGTATAAAAAGTGTTATTAACAACTTTATAAATACAAAACCAACCGATAGCGTATCGAATTTGCCATTTATGCCGTAATTGCCGAAAAAATAAATGCTTCTGCTTAATGGTTGCGGTGCGTTAGTTGTCGTCGATTTCGTCTATGTTTATTTCGTCGTCGGCACAGTCCGTTTGATTCGAGTTTTCGGGGTCGTTCGACTCGTCGTCATAGGAAAAAATATCTTCGTAAATCTCGATAGCATTGTCATAAAACTCATACGGAACGTAAATATTTCTATCTTCGCTCGCTCTCGTGTTAAGCGAAAAGCCGCAAGGGACAGAAAAAACGGGGATATTTTTGGCTTTCAACGCTTCTTCGTACATGGTCGCGTACATAATGTATAACTGCGCCACAAAACAAATGTCGTTCGGTTGCGCGGTCGGAAGGTGAGATTTTCCGCAATTATTGCAAGTCGCGTCGTTGTTTAACAGTTTACATTTTTCGCAGTAGAACATAATAATCCTCTCGATTTTTTGGCATTTTTCCGCATTGCGGGTTTGTTTTTGGTTTAAATAATAATAACACGAAACGAAATATTTGTCAATCTTAAAGAAAATCGAGAGAATTTAAAAAGCCTATTTGCACGTAATTTGATAACGGGCGGCAGATTTTGGTTGTTATGGATAAGGGTATAATATTGCTTTACCGCTCCAGAAAGGGTAGTATTGGGGCAAGGACTGAAAAGGGAAAAGGTAGGAAAAATCTAAATTTTTGCAAAAGAAAAACCTAAACCAAACTCTTGCGAATCGATTTAGGTTTTTGGCGGAGAAACCGGGATTTGAACCCGGGCTACGATACACTCGTACTACTCCCTTAGCAGGGGAGCCCCTTCAGCCACTTGGGTATTTCTCCGTGCCTTTTTTATTTAGCCTAACTATAATAACATACTTTTTTAGTAATGTCAATTTATTTTTAGTAAAATTTGCCGTTATAAATATAAATGTTTTAGTTTTGGGTTGAAAAAGTAGGTTGATTAAAATAAACAAATTATTGACTTCATTATTAAAAATGCTGTCGCAAATAATTCTTTTTTTGACGGACAATTTAAGAACGTTACTAAAAGTGAAAAACCGATAAAAATCGACGACGCATTGCAAAACAAAGAAGCGGTCAGTAATGAAGCAAATGATAATTCGATAGATGAATAGTAGGAAATAGAGTATATTTGTTTACTATTAAAGTAATTTATTAAACAACAGTAAAAAGTCGTGTTTACGCAATACGTATTGCGTAAACACGACTTTTTATATCAAAATATATAATAAATCAAATTAATTTATCCGAAATAATTATTTTAAGCGGCAAATTTTAAAACTTTAAATAAAGAGATTTGCGCTATGTAAAAGACAAACAGTTGTCTACATAGATTTACAATTTATAATCGACGGCAACAGACGAAACCGTGTGGGCGTGCATATACTTCTTCACGACGTTGCAGTGATATTCGTCCTTTTGATATTCGTCGAGTTGTTCTTTGTTTTCAAGCGTTACTTGTAAAATGACGTCATAAGAGCGAGCCGAGTGTAAAAAATCTACGCCGACTTCGATATCTTTTAAAAGTTTTACGTTGTCTTTCATAGAAAGCAAAATTTGCTTGGTTTCCTCGAGTTTTTCGCTGCTGTTATTTTGCAATTTAAAACAAACTATATGTTTAATCATTATTATTTTCTGCCTCCGTAGTGGTTTTGCGTTTTTTAAATAAACTTGAAAGGGTATATTCGCGGTTGCCTTTCTTTTTGGAAATTATGACGTAATAAGTAGGAATTAAGTATAAGTTTGCGGCGATCCAAGCAATCGGGTCGGAAAAACAAATTCCCGTATAACCCAATAGTTTTACAAGCACGAACGAAGCGACGCTTCTGCCGATTAGTTCCATAAATCCCGCAATTACCGCAATGGACGAACGCCCCATGCCTTGCAACGCGCTTCGATACACGAGTATTGCGCCGAGCATTATATACATAGAACTTTGGCACATTAAAAACCGTTTTCCGTAAGAAATGATTTTGTCGTAGTAGAGTAGTCCGTCGCCCGTCGATTTGTCGATAAACAAGCCCATCATGGAATTTCCGAGAAGTAAGCACAGTAAAATTCCCGCGATCCAACAAATAACGACGTATATCATGCTTACGAATACGCAGTCCTTTATACGCCCGTATTTTTCCGCGCCGGTGTTTTGTCCGACGTAATTTGCGACGGTAGTGCCTATCGCGAAAAGCGTTTGATCGACGAAATTGTGTATTTTTGAAGCCGCAGTGTAAGCGGTAACGCAACCTTTATTGGTATCGTTTAAGCCGTTGAGAGCCGTTTGTTGGATAATGCAACCGATGGCGGTAATCGAAAATTGGAGTGCCATGGGAAGACCGATGGAAATTTGACCGTAAATCAATTTTGCCGAAGTTTTAAAATCTTTCGCTTTCAGTCTGATAAACGGGTAACGCCAAAACATATACACAAGACTCGCCGCACCCGAGATTAAACTGCTGAGTACCGTGGCGAGAGCCGCACCCGTGTAATTTAATTTGAATACGAGAATAAAAAGTAAATCGAAGCCGATATTAAGCACCGCCGAGACAGTCAAAAATACCAAAGGTGCTTTGCTGTCGCCGATCGCTCTTAAAGCGTAAGCGACCATATTATACAATACGGTTGCTGCAATACCGGCAAAAATTATCATTAAGTACCAATATGCGTAGTCAAAATATTCCTTTCCCGTCTTCATCATTTTAAGAAGAGGAGAGGTCATAGGAATTGCAATTGCCGTCAAAATAACGGACATTGCGGCGCACAAAATAAGGCTCGTCGCAATGTTTTTCTTTAACGCTTCCGTATCGCCCGAGCCGAAACATTGGCTGAGTTTTATACCGAAACCCGCAGTAAGTCCGTTGGCAAAGCCGAGGATAAAAAACGTAATAGACCCCGTACAGCCGATTCCCGTCATTGCGTTTGTGGATACCGTGTGACCGACGATAATTGTGTCTACAATGTTGTAAAGTTGTTGTATTACGTTGCCCAAAAATATAGGGATAGCGAAAAATAATATCAGTTTAAAGGGATTACCCTTTGTCAATTCTTTCGTCATACGCAAACTCCGAAAACAAGTAAGTTGATTAAATGAGAAATTGGGTAAAATAAATCGTGCGTTGCGGTTTGTTTGATTAAATATAAAAAGCAGAGTAGTGCCGAAAAACTATTAAACGAAAACTTTGATTAGATAAACAAGCGTTTTATAAATAGGTGTTTGCGCTTGAACGTGATAGTACGTGACGGTACGTGTGATATACGCAAAGGTGTGCGGATTTTAGTTTGTGCGAGCGCACGCAATTTTAATATGTGCAAATCGGAGCATATTTAACGCATTAACACATATATGATTTTTGCCTTAAATTTTGCACGTATGCACGCGTGTTATAAATGCGCATACGTTTTTATTGTTGGTCGCAAATAGGGTAGTTCTGTCACGTTTACGGTATACGTTTGCTGTAAAAACGTCAAAAAATGACGAAATCACGACTTTTATAATGGTTGTAGACGGTAAATATAAAAATTATTTATTTTCGTCGTTTTTGCTTGAATTGAGTTTTTGCATGCAAGTATCGAAAAGATTATTTCTTTCTGGGTGCGTTATTGCGCCGTGAATTCTCTCTTTCGCGATGGGTACGTCCTTTTTAATGTTGTTTAAAAGTTGTTTTACGTACTCTCTTTGCGTGTGCTTATTGGCGGGGCACGGGTTGTGAATAACGGGATTATTTTTTGCAAAACCCACGATGTCCTTTTCGGGTATATAAATCATAGGGCGTATCACCGTCATTTTAGTTCTCGACATATAAGTTATGGGAGAAAAAGTAGAGAGTCTGCCTTCATAAAGCATTGACAAAAACAAAGTTTCGATAAGGTCGTCGGCGTGATGACCGAGCGCAAGTTTGTTGCAACCGTGTTCTATTGCGGTGTTAATAAGTGCGCCGCGCCTCATTTTCGCACACAAACTGCAAGGGTTTTTCTCTTTGCGTTCCTCAAAAATAATTTGCGCGATATCGGTTTTTTCGGATATGTATTCCACGTCGAGACTTTTGCAAAACTCTTTCATTTGCTCGACCTCGTTTTGGTCCACGTCCTTTAAACCCATGTCGATATTTATTGCGACGAGAGAAAAGCGGTTGGGGTAAAATCTCCTCATACCCGCCAATATGCAAAGCAAAGTTACGCTGTCTTTTCCACCGGAAAGTCCTACGGCAACTTTGTCTCCGTCTTCAATCATTTTGTAATCGTCGATAGCGCGCCTTGCGGGCGACATTAATTGTTGTAAAGTCATAATAAATCCTTTATTTTTAAATTGATTTGTGGTATAATATTTATATAAACAAACGATATGTTTTAGCGAGAAAAAATTGCTAAATCAATTGGCTTTTAAGCCCGATAAAACAAAGCGAATTTTCGCAAATTGTCCGTTTATAAGTATATTTGCATAGGTGTTAAGTATATATTATATAATGTATATTGTATATGCATGAATACGGGATATGCGTGTATGCGCAGCGAATTGGCTTATGTGTGAACGTTTAAAGTAAATATATTCACCACCCGCGCGTACAGCGAACGTGTTTAAATTAAAAACTTGCTTGCAAGGATTTACAATTTCGCATATTACAATGTGAAAGCGCAAAAATAAGTATTTTTGCATAAGTCCGTAAGGGCTTAAAACATTTTGCCAAATGGCAAAAAGGCTTTCTTAATTATAATACAAGAAGTCCAATAACTTGCTTGCAAGGGATATTGGCTTCGCGTTTTACAATGTATGTCGCAATAAAAATTTCTATTTTTATTGTAGTTTGCGTATAGCAAACAAAAATTTAACTTGCTTAAATTTTACGACATTTAAATTATAATGTTTTTTACCAATAAAATCAAACGTTTTGGAGATAAAATATGGCAAATCAATTAGCGTCTTTATTAAAAAAAATAACCGACAATTACGCCGTAATAGTTTTCATTATTTCGATGATTCCGCTTATCGAACTTAAAGGAGCGATACCCATCGGAACAAAACTCGGCGGAATAAGCCTTATTAAAACGGCAATGTACGCATATCTCGGTTCGACGGTGGTTTGCGTGCTTGTATTCTTTTTGCTTAAACCTATTTTTAAATTATTGAAGAAAATACCGCTTTTCAAAAAACTTGTCGTCAAGGTAGAACAAGTTTTTAAAAACAAAGCGCAAAAAATAGCCGACAAATCGCAAGAAAATCCCGACGTTGCCGTAAAAAAAATGATGATGTGGGGACTGTTTATCTTTGTAGCCGTTCCGTTTCCCGTGACGGGCGTGTGGACGGGCACTGCAATTTCTGTCTTCCTCGAAATGAAATTTAAAGATGCGGTTTTGCCGTTGGCTCTCGGAAATCTCGTTGCCGGCGCGATTATCACGCTGCTTACTTACTTTTTCGGCAAATACGTTGACATGATAATTTACGTATTGTTCGCCATTGCGATAGTTATGCTTGCGGTGTTTATAATTAAGGTAATAATTACAAAACCCGCTACCGAAAACACAGCAGAAATCGCTGCCGAAAACTCGCAAGAAAACAAAAACGTTTAAAAATTCGGTCTTGAAATTTTACGTAAAAGTGAAATTTTAGTTTAAAATTGCTGTCAAAAAATTGTTAGGCGGTTGGCAAAAACGGTTGCGGGGGAACGGTTGTCGAGGGCGGAAGAATTTTATTTCGAGCACGGCAAGAGATAAAAAATCGTTTAGCAATTGCCAAACATAGAAAAAATTTTTATAGCGCATTTGCAGTGCGTGGGACTTTGCTCATAATATAAAAGTCATTAAAAAACTTATAAAATCACAAACTTTAAATTTAAATCCATATAATACTCATAGTCGAGCGGCATTAAACCGATTTTATTTGACGGTTTTGCTCGGCAAGGGGGTGTTGTATGGATTTTTGTTTTTGCACGGAAGACGGCGAAGTCAAACTCGAAGGCTCGATTTCAAGAGAAGAAATGGGCGCGCTTAAGTACTTGTATTGCGGTGAAAAAAGCAAAGCCACGCTCGTCGCCACATATTTTTATCAACTTTATTTATCGAGCGAGTGCGATAAGTGCGTAAAAAACGAATTAAAGTGTTTTTTACTTTCCGAAATCGAGTCGATGACGGCGGTAAAAAACGCCATTGAATTTTTCGGCGGAAACGCCGCGCTTTACAGTGGGCAAGGATTTTGGCGAGTAAAGTGGATGAATTTCGGCACAGACGTAAAGACTTTTTTAAAAGACGATTTGATTTTGGAAAAAGAGTGCATAGTAATGATGATTTCGATATGTAAAAAAACGCAAAACAAAAGTTTAAGAGAATTTTTCCGCAAACTTATTGCCGATGAAGAATTGAATATGCGCCTTTTGGAAAATTTAATTTCAAGAGTTTAAAAGGCAACATTTTAATTTAATGTAAGGTATTTATCGTCTTTGCGGAAAAGTCAAAACTATTTATTGCGGTAAGTAAAAAAAATTAAAAAGCGTTTTTAAATTCTGCGATTTTTTTGTGCGCAAAACTAAAACGCTTTTATGAAAAGATTTTCTTTTATTTTTTTTGCCGCTTGTCGTGTTTTGTGGGTTTTATTAAATATTTTTATAGTCTCATATGAATATATGACCGTAAATACATATATAAGGCGGGGTGGCGAAAAAACGTAACCGAGCGGTTAAAACTTAATTATATTGTCGATTTTGGGCGCATTTTTGTATATATAATTATATATGAATATATGTGCACGTGATAAAACAAGGGCATTAATCAAGTTTTGTCAACTATCAAAACGGAAAAACGCTTGTCATTTTTTACCCGTCTAAATAAAACCGCTCGTTAAATTTTCAGCCCATATACGGCAGTTGTAATTAAAATCTTCAGTTTTTAAACGGCGGCAACCGTTATACATTTCAACCAACAAACGGCAATGCTTGTCAAGTTTTTTAGCCAATAAGCGGCAAAAATCGTTACATTTTTCAGTCGATATATGGCAATAACCGTTAAATTCGGTTAAAGATATTTTTTAAGATTTTCCTCATATTTTTCTTCGAGGTCTCTTAAATCGGTTGCAAATTTAAGCACGTCTTTATCGAGCGTGTTTTCGCCGCTGTTTATAAGTTGAGTGAGTTCGGTTATGCCCATAACAGTGCCTTTAATCATAAGTTGGGCGATGTTGGTTTTTGAATCGTCGATAGAGTTCATTTTTATAGCCGTCCAAAGCATAGCCTTTTTCATCGGGTTTACGTCCTTTGGTTTTATAGAATGTTCGGACATATATCCCGAAATTTCGCCGATAATTTTTTCATAGCCCTCGTACTCGCTTAAAAGTTCTTCTTTAAGGTCGAGGTCAAGTGTTTCGGGGCTTATGTTTGAAATAGACTGCAAGCCTATGTGTGCGTTTTTATAAATATTGTTGAGTGCTTCGGCATTAATTTTTTTATCTTCCATGTGTTCCTCCCGTTATTTTAATAATAGTATAAGATAAATGCGGAAAAGTATGCGTTTTTTCTTGACAAAAGACGCAAATTTTGATATTCTTAATAAGAACCGCTCGGAGTGGGTAACTAAGTATGAGCAATCATCACCCTATAAAAATATACGGCGAGATTGGACAGGGAGGTAAAATTTCATGTACGCAATTATCGAAAACGGCTGCAAACAGTATTCTGTAAAGGTCGGCGAAGTTGTTAAGTTTGAAAAACTTAAGGCAAACGTCGGCGATAAAGTAGAATTCAATGTTTTGCTCGTATCCGACGAAAACGGCATCAAAGTAGGAAGTGAAGTTGCTTCTTTCAAGGCTGTCGGCGAAGTTACGCAACAAGGTAAAGATAAAAAGATTATCGTGTATAAGTACAAGTCGAAAAAGAATGAAAGAAAGAAACAAGGTCACAGACAGCCGTTTACTGCAGTGAAAATCGAAGAGATCGCTGCAAAGTAATTTTCAATATCATACAGGAGGTTAAATAATATGTTTTTATTCACATTATTTGCTCATAAAAAAGGTGTCGGTAGTTCGAGAAACGGTCGTGATAGTGCTGCAAAACGTTTGGGTACTAAACGTGCCGACGGTCAAGCGGTGTTGGCAGGCAACATTCTCGTAAGACAAAGAGGAACGAAGATTCACCCCGGTAACAACGTTGGTATCGGTAGCGACGACACTTTGTACGCTCTCATTGACGGAGTAGTTAAATTCGAGAGAAAGGGCAAAGATAAAAAGCAAGTAAGCGTATACGCAAAATAATTAATCATGAGGTCGCATTTAAAGCGACCTCGTTTTCATATGTAAGCATTTTATGTAAAACTTTAAGCCGCTTTGTTTAACGTTGGTTGAGTGGTGGTTGAACGTTGCTTGAATGTTGCGGAGTAATGCGGAGTGACGCGGCAATGCGAAACGGCGCGGGGCGGCGTAATGCAAACTAACGCAGTGCGGCGCGGCGATTTTTTAAAGCGGCAGTTAATTTTTATAGCGGCAATTATATAGGTAAAAATGCGGTTAAACGAAAGAGGTAAGTTATGCAAACGAGAATTTACAGCGGAGAATATTTAAATTTTACCGACACGCTTACGTGCGGACAAGTGTTTAGGTATAGACCTTTTAAAGACGGATATCTAGTGTTTTCTACCGAAAAAGCAGCATACGTATTCAATAAAGACGGCAAGGCGTGTATTCAAAGCGATGATTTAGACTACTTTGAAGAGTATTTCGATTTAAACTTCGATTATAAAAAAGCGTACTTGTCGGCGATAAACACGGGCATACCTTTTTTAATGAACGCGGCAGAAAGCGGAAAGGGCATACGCATGCTTAAACAAGATAAAGAAGAAATGATTTACTCGTTTATAGTGTCGCAAAACAACAATATTCCCAGAATTACGGGCATAATCGAAAGGCTGTGCGCCGCGCTTGGCGAAGAAAAAGAATTTATGGGCGTAAAATGGCACGCTTTCCCAAAAACGCAAGTATTGAAAGAGCAAAACGAGGAGTTTTTTAAGGGTCTCGGCTTTGGTTATAGAGATAAATTTATGTGCTCGGTATCGAATACGCTTAAAGTAGAGGATATTAAAACGTGGGAAAATCTCGACACACAAACGCTTAAAAAGACGCTTTTGTCGTTTAACGGCATAGGGCCGAAGGTTGCCGACTGCATTGTTTTGTTC
Organism: uncultured Clostridia bacterium; assembly: GCA_934249265.1. Taxonomy (GTDB): domain Bacteria; phylum Bacillota; class Clostridia; order Christensenellales; family Borkfalkiaceae; genus CAKQKQ01. The sequence continues at coordinate 13,073 of CAKQKQ010000023.1, forward strand.
TGCTTTCACAGAATGGACTCTTTTCCCGTGGATACTTGGATTGAGAAAATATATAGAGAAGATTTTGACGGAAAAGAGACCGATAGAAATAAAATTACGGCGTTCTTTTTAAATAAATTCCCCGAGTACGCGGGTATAATTCAACAATATATGTTTCATTACAAACGCAACGTTTTGACCGAAAATCAGCATACGTATGACGTAAACGCGGCAAAATAATAAGTTTAAGGCAAAATTAAACGCGGCATGGCTAAATCGCTATGCCGCGTTTTTACGTGCTTTTATGCGTAGTAATTATTAAGTTTTACTTTTTAAAAGTCACGGTTACGGTAGTACCCAAACCCAAATCGCTTTCGATCGAAAGAGTGGCGTTGTATAAAGCGCAAATGTGCTTTACAATGGCGAGACCCAAGCCCGTGCCGCCTGTTTTTTTAGAACGAGATTTATCCACGCGGTAAAATCTTTCGCAAAGGCGCGGTATGTTTTCTTTTTCTATGCCGATGCCCGTGTCTGTCACTTTTACGACAACCGTATTCTGCAAATCGGCAATATTTACTGTTATTTCGCCGTTTTCTTTGTTGTAATTTACCGCATTGCTTAAAAGGTTTTCGATAAGTTCGTAAATTTTTTTGCCGTCGCCGAGTATAGTTCCGCTTCCCGTCACGGTTGCGGTAAGGTGCTTTTCGTCGATTTTAGACGATAGTTCCGTAAGCACTTCTTTTGCTGTGGCGTTTAAATCTACTTCGGTCGTTACTTCGTCAAAAACGTCTCCGCTTTCTAATCGACTTAATTTAAGCATATCCGAAATAAGCGACGACAGACGCAAACTTTCTTTGTGTATTCTGTCCACTTGTTTTTTAGAGCCGTCGTCCAAATCTTTCGCGAGCAAAAGTTCGGAAAGTCCTTGCATCACGGCAACGGGCGTTTTAAGTTCGTGCGAGGCGTTGGCGAAAAAGTCGCTTTTTTGTTTTGCGATTTCTTTTTCCTTCGTGATATCGGTAATTATTATTATCGAACGCACGTCGCCTTGTTCGATCAAATCGTCCGCTTTTTTAATCGCGATAGAAAGTTCCGCGCCGCGGTAATTGTATTCAAAAGCGCAATTTTCATTTAAACGTTGAGCGATCATTCCGCAAAGGGTGTAATCGTCGATTAAAAAGACGATATCTTTGCCGTTGGCGTCGCCCAAGCACCCGAAAACGTCAAGCGCGCTGCGGTTTGTAAATATGACGCAATTGTTTTTATCGATAGCGATAATTCCTTGAGAGATATTTTCAAGCACGGTGTTGAGTTTTGCTCGTTCTTCCGTTTCGGTTTGAATGAGTTTGTGCGTGCTCGAGTTGAGGTCGTTTATTTCGTTTAAAACGGAATAAAGTTCGGGCTCGGTAGAGTTTGTGTTTATAGGCACGTAATTTCCGTTGTTTAAACTGCGCAAACTTTTGCCGACGTCGTTGATTTTGTTGGTGACTTTTTCGGATATGACGCTTGAAAAAATAAAGGAAAATATAAGCGAAATCACAAGCACGACGATAAGAATAGGTATCGTAATGCCCATATAATTGTATATTTCGCTCGATTTTACAGCCAAACGCAAAATTATTGTTTTCGGCTCGGCTAAAGACGGGTCGTTTATTTGAGTTTTTAAGGCGTAATAGGTCATTTCATAACCCAGCGTTTCGGAATATCTTTCCACCGCCTTGGGTTTGCCGTTTATGGCGGCGCGTATTTCCTCACGGTCGATGTGACTTTCGAGCGGGGACTGCGTGTCGCTGTCGAAAAGCACGTTTCCTTCTAAATCGATGATGGTTATTCTAAAACCGTTGCCGCCCTTATAACTTGCAAGACTTTCAAAATCGTCGGGCGAATTGACGAGCGCGCAGGCGAGTTTGGTTTCTTCCGCAAGGCGTTTTTTAATTATGTTTTTCGAGTTGGCGTTTACCGCGATTATTCCGTACACAAACAAAATCGAAATACACACCGCGGTCAAGAGAAAAATTTGCCAAAATGTTTTCTTTTTCATGTGTTTTCAAAACGGTAGCCGATACCTCTTACGGTAACGATACGGTTGTTTCCTCCCGCTTGTTTAATTTTTTCCCTAATGGCTGCGACGTGCATATCGAGCGTTCTCGTTTCGCCCATATAATCTTCGCCCCACACTTCGCGAAACAATTCCTCTCTCGACACGGTTACGCCCGCTTTGCCGATGAGCAGTTTTAAAAGCGAAAATTCTTTTATGGTTAGCCCGAGGTCTTTATCGTTGTAAAAAATCTTGTATACGTTGTTGTCCACCACAAAACCGTCGGCGTTTGTCACGTAAAGTTTTGCTCGGCGTAAATTGGTTTTTACTCTCGCCAAAAGTTCTAAAACGGAGAAGGGCTTTGCCATATAATCGTCCGCACCCTTGTTTAAACCCTTAACAAAACTTATTTCGTCCGCTTTTGCGCTCACGCAAATGACGGGCACTTTTTCGTCGACTTTTCTAATTTCGGTAAGTATGGTAAAACCGTCAACTTCGGGCAGCATTATGTCGAGAATAATCAAATCGGGCTTTTTGAGATTAAATACCTCGAAAAAATCCTTTCCGTTGTCAAAAATTTTGGTTTGATAATCTTGCTCGAACGCGCCTTCGTATACTTCTTGCATTCCTTCGTCGTCTTCGACGATATAAATCATTTCTTTCATCAGAATTTTTCGTGTACTCCCGTTTCGTTATATTTCGTCCATTCGGCGACGTTTACCGCATGGTCGCCTATACGCTCTAAATATTTCGCAACCATCATAAGTTCTATCGCTTGGTCGCCGTTTTTGCCGTCTTTTTTAATCAGTTCGATAAGTTCGTTTTTTACCGTCAAAAACAGTTCGTCCATTTTGTCGTCGAGTTTAATTACCTCGTCGGCAAGTGCTTCGTTGTTGGCGATAAACGAATCTACGCTTTCTCTCACCATTTTTACGGCGAGGTTGCCCATTGCTGTGATATGTTCCAACTTTTTAATGTATCTATCCCCGGGCATGGTGTATACCAAATCGCCTATATCGCTCGCTTGGTCGCCGAACCGCTCGATGTCGGTTATCATTTTGAGGGCAGTGGATACCTCTCTGAAATCTTTTGCAACGGGTTGTTGCTTTAAAAGTATGCGCATGCAACGTTTTTCAATATCCATTTCGTATTCGTCCACGCGCTTATCCGCTTGACCGATGCTTTTGCCGAGTTCTCTGTCGCGATTGACAAGCGCGATAATGGCGTTGTCTATCATTTGCTCGGTAAGTCTGCACATTTCCACGAGTTCGGTTTTAAGTTCGGCAAGTTCTTCTTCAAATATTTTCCTTATCGACATTTTTAATTTTCTCCTTAATTATACATTTATTTAATAAAAAAATCAATCGCTGTAAAAGTCGTTTGTCATTGTGTCTATAAAAACCGCAAATTATCGGCGTGTAGCGGCGTATTTATGGCACGTTTAGCGGCGTAAAACTTAATTTTATATATGCGCACGTTTTAAAGCGTGCATATAAGCCGCAACCAGCGCATACGTCGCGCCCAAACAAATCGACCTGTAAAGCGGAATTTTAGCCGAATCTGCCCGTGATATATCTTTCGGTGCGTTCGTCCTTGGGCGAAGTGAAAATATCGTCGGTATCGCCGTATTCGATAAGTTCGCCGAGCAAGAAAAACGCCGTTTTGTCGGCAATTCTCGTCGCTTGTTGCATATTGTGCGTGACTATTACTATCGTGACTTGATTTTTCAGTTCTTCGATGAGTTCTTCTATTTTGCCCGTAGAAATGGGGTCGAGCGCGGAAGTAGGTTCGTCCATTAAAAGAATTTTGGGGTTTGCCGCCAAAGAACGCGCTATGCAAAGCCTTTGTTGTTGCCCGCCCGAAAGTCCCAAAGCGGACTTGTTGAGTCTGTCTTTAAGTTCGTCCCACATTGCCGCTTGACGGAGCGATTTTTCGACTATTTCGTCAAGCGCGGCGCGCTTTACTTTACCGAAAGTCCTCGGTCCGTACGCTATGTTGTCGTACACGCTCATGGGGAAGGGGTTGGGTTTTTGAAAGACCATACCCACGTTTTTTCTCAATTCGTTTACGTCTATTTTGCCGTAAATGTCGGTGTTGCCTATTAAAAATTCGCCCGTTATTTTGCAGCCGTCGATTAAGTCGTTCATTCGATTAAAACACTTTAAAAATGTCGATTTGCCGCAACCCGAAGGACCTATAAACGCCGTAACTTGTTTTTCGGGTATTTCTATGTTTATATTTTTAATCGCTTGAAAATCTCCGTACCAAAGGTTGGCGTTTTTCACCGAAACGCTTTGCCCGTACTCGTTTATTACGTTTTGTTTTTTCATTATTTGTCTCCTTGCAATTTCTTGTTGAGTTTACCCGCGATAAGTTCTGCCAAAAGGTTTAAGCCAAGCACGAGTACAACCAAAACTACCGCCGTTGCGTACGCCTCGTTTATGTACCAGCCCTCGCCCGAAAGACGATAAAGGGCAACCGCGAGTGTGGCGTTGCTGTCGAAATATCCCTTGGGTACAGCCGATATTACCGAGCCCATTGTGTAAATAAATGGCGCAGATTCGGAAATAACTCTGCCCATACTGAGTATTATAGCCGACATAATCCCCGGTAAAGCGGACGGCAAAACGATTTTGAATATCGTGCGCATTTTGCCCGCGCCGAGAGCGAAACTGCCTTCGCGCAAACTGTCTTGCACCGATTTAAGACTTTCTTCGGTAGAGCGCACTATCGTCGGCAAAAGCATTATTCCCACCGTGAGCGAACCCGCTAAAATGGTGCTTCTGTTTTTTATAAGCGCGACGAAAGTAATCATGCCGAAAAGTCCGTAAACGATGGACGGCACGCCGTTTAAAAGGTCTATCGCGCCGCGAATTATTTTAATGAAAACGTTGCGTTTTTTAGCGTATTCGTTTAAGTAAATCGCCGTGCAAACGCCTATCGGTACTGCAATTAAAAGGCTCAACGCAACCGTCATAAGCGTAGTGATTATAGAGGGCATTATCGTTATTTTTTCACTGTTGAATTCGTATTTCCCGAACAATAAATGCGGGTTTTTAATTAAATACGGAGTGCCTTTTATAAGTACGAAACCTATTACGAGTAAAAGCACCGCACTTGCGATTATGCCCGAACCTATCGCCGCGCCCGCGCCTATAGACGCTGTTTTCATTTTGTATTTTAATACGGCGAAAAAGTCTTTAATTTTTATCAAAAACGCATTTTTATTTTGTTTTTCTTTTTTGTCGGCGTTTTTGTTTTTTTCGGGCGATTTGCATTTAACGTGCAATTTAGAGAATAATTTACCCCAAAAGCCTTTGCCCGTAGTTGCGCCCGCAACTGCCTTTTTGGATATCGCGGCAAACGCAAGGTTGACCAAAAGCACAAAAACGAGCAATACCACGCCCGTCGCTACAAGAGATCCCAACTGTACTTCGCCCGCATAACTCATTTCCATTACTATGTTTGCCGTAAGCACGCGGAAACTGTTGAACAAAGTGCTCGGGTAAGCGACGGAGTTGCCCGCCACCATCATTACAGCCATCGTTTCGCCCAAAGCACGCCCTATGCCGAGCACGAGCGACGCCGTTATGCCTGATTTAGCCGCTTTCGTCACCGTGCCGAACACCGCTTTAGAGTGGTTCGAACCGAGCGCGAGCGCACCTTCGTAATAAGAGCGTGGCACTGCCTCGAGACTTGTTTTTGAAAGCGAAACTACGGTGGGCATTATCATTATGCCGAGTATAAGCGACGTTGCCAAAAGTCCGCTGCCGTTATTGGGTGCGATATATGCAAGCAAGGGCAATAAAAACACTACTCCGAAAAAACCGTACACTACCGACGGAATACCCGCAAGCAAGTTTACCGTGGAAGAGATTGCTTTTTTGAGTTTTTTCGGACAGTAAAACGCGATAAACACCGCAGTGAAATACCCGAGCGTGCCGCCGAAAATCAGCGCGCCTATGGTGGCGGCAAACGTGCTTATGATCATTTTGAATACGCCGTAAGTGCCCGAAAGAGCAGAGTCGTAAGTGTCGTATTTGCTGGGCGACCAAGTATCGCCGAACACGAAATTAAACACGCCTATCTTTCTAAATGCGGGCAAACTTTTTACAAACATAAATATAAATATGGCAATAACGGCGATTACACAAATAATCGCCGTCGCCGTAAATACTATTTGACCTATTTTTTCTTTGACTTTAGTATTTTTCATAATTATTGAATTTGGTCGTTATAAAGTTTCGTCTGAACTTTCTGCCTTTTCCGCAACTTCGCTAAACTTTGTGATTTTGCCGGTAAAGATGCCGTAAAGTTGTTCAAGCGTAAGGTTGTTTACGGTGGTGTTTGCTTTGTTTACGACAACCGCCACAGCGTCGAGCGCAACGTTGAAACTGTTTATTCCGTCTTCTTTTACCGCTGTCGAAGAAAGACCGATTACGTTTCCGTTTTTGTCGTTTTTAACAGCCGTTTTACCGACCGACGAACCTTGCAAGTCGATGTAGAACAATTCGTCTGCAGTCTTACCGTAAAGTTTAGCGTAACCGCTCATTGCCGCCTTGATGAATTTTTCCATCGAAGTAGAGCCGTTTATCGAAATTTTACCGCCGCTGGGCAAAGAAGATTTTACCGTGTAAGTTTCTACCTCTATCGGGGTTTCGCCTGCGTTAGCCCTTTGTTCGGGGTTAGAAAGGTAAATACAGCCCGTTGCATCGGCATGAGTTTTAGACGCTTCGCTCTTTAAATAAAGCAAGAAATCGGTCGTGATTTCGTTGAGGGTTGTTTTAGAACTCGTCATTATTACAAACGGTCTTTGAATTGCGTAAGTGCCGTCCAAAACGGTTGCCGCCGAGGGCATAACGCCGTTTACCGTAACTACTTTAAGTGTGTCGTTTACCGAGCCGAGCGAAATATAACCGATTGCGTTTTTGTCTCTTGCAACCATGCTCATTACGTAGCCCGTTTCTTTTAATAAACTTGCTTTAGAAGTTGTTTTATAAACTGTTTTTCCGTCGACTTTCATTTCAAGGAAGTTGCCGTTGCCGTCGGTAACGACTCTGTCGAACGCCTCTCTTGTTCCGCTGCCTTGGTCTCTGGCAACTACCGTGATGTCTTTCTCGCCGCCGACGTTTCCGCCGCAAGCGGTAAGCCCGATTGCTCCGCACAAACTAAGTGCGCAAATAAGCAAGAATGTAAATACTTTTTTCATTTCTTTTTATCTCCTTTTCTTTTGATTACGCCTATAGTATAACGCCTTTAAAAAAATCAAACTATCGCTTTTTAGTCGAGGAAATGTAAATTTTTTGTAAAGAATTTAAAGGTTGAATAAAAGAGCGAATAAAAGAATAAATAAGTGTGCGAAAATTTTGGCTTAATCGTGTGAGAGTGGTATATGAACATATGAGCAGTTGAGAAAATGTATGAGGAAAGCCGAGAGGGAAAAAGGAAAATAAAAAGAAATAGAGCAATAAGAAAGTGAGAAAAAGGGGAGGGAAAAAAGAAATATAGAGGGGAAAAAGGGGAGAGGTGAAAGAAGGAAAAGGAAGATGAGGGAAAGAAAAAAAGAAATATAGAGGGGAAGAGAGAAAAAAGAAAGGATAAAAATAAAAGAGAAAAACTAAATATCGGCAAAATTTTAAACCCCCTTTGCACAAATGGGTTGAATAAAAATTGGAATTTATTAATAAACACTTACCGTCCGCTCGGCTTGTAAGCCGAGCGGACGATGAGTAAATAAAGTTGTAACACTGTAAAACTGAATAAAAACAGCGCAAAAAAAAGACTCGAAAAATTCGAGTCTTTTTAATCTTCGTCAGAAGAAAAATCTTTAATTGTGCCTTAGTTTCTTTCGTCAAGCCATTTTTGCACGTCGGCTTTTGCAACCCTCAAAATATCTTCCTTGGGGTATTTGGATTCGCTTCCGCCGTTTACGTACATAAAGTAAGATTCGCCCGATTCAGCCTTGTAAAGTACTTCTTCATATCCTTTGGGATCGCCGAAATAACTTACCGTGTACTTTTTGATAAGCGTTGCTTTGTCCGTGTCAAATACGCATCTGCAAATTTTCTTTACCATTTTTTACCTCGAAAAAATTATTCTCACAAATTCCCTATTAATGAATATATAATATATCTTTTAATAAAAAATGTCAAATAATATTGAAGTGAAAACACAAAAAATTTTGTAATTCGTTTGCAAAAACTAAAAAAACCTAACGAAAAGTTTTGCAAAAATTGTCGTTTTTTATCAATTTTCAGCCAAAATTCGGCTTTTTAAAAGGGATTTTCAGCCTTTATGTGCAAGTGTGGAATTCAAGTCTTCAAGCGTCTTTAAAATCAAACAGTTAAACTCATAATTTTCAAGCGTAGTCACGTCTTTTGCCGAAAGCGTTTGCATAATTTTCAAAACGCACTCTTTAATCATGCTTATGTGCTTTGTATAATCTTTGGTAAAATTGACGTTTTTAAACTCATCGATAAACTTGTCGCTCAGTATCGTCATATCGTCGATATATATTTCAATGATGCTTGAAATCATGGGGTGCGGGGTGTATAAAATGTCCGACATATCGATGCCGTGATATTCTTCGTCGCCTAAAAATTTATAAACGTCGTCGCGCTTAGACAAGTCCTTTACGTAAAACAAACTGCGGTCGCCGTCAACTCTGTCCCAAAGTCCGCATTGAAGCATAGAGTAGTGAAGCAACGTGTCAAAATCGATGGACATTTTGCTTACGTCGAAAAGGTAAGTTGGTTTTTCGGCGGACAAATTGTTTTCATACATAATGCTTTGGAAAAGGAACATTGCTTCGCAGTAATTTTTTCTGGCAGTCAATTTACGTCTGTTTAAAAAATCCGACATATGTTCGATGTTGTTTTCAACTATTACGGGTTTACCTTCGTATTTAAGCATATTTTTTCCCTCCTTAACAATAAATAAAAAGTGCGCCAACCGAAGTCAGCGCACAAAAACGCAGACCCCGATTGTCGCTCAACAATCAAACATAAAGAGTTTTTACACCAATACAATTTTAGCGTGGAGCCTGAATTTTTCACAGCAGTGCCAAAATTGTATGTTTAAAAAAGGGTAGAATTATACCCATGGTGTAAAATTTTAAAGAGTTTATGTTTTAAAGTTGAGCGTATTTAGTATACCACACGGAAATTTATTTTACAAGCATTTGATTTAAAAATAAAACTTGCAAAAGCAAAAATCGCGTGTTTTACTTAAATTTTTGAGATAAAAAAAGTGCGCCAACCGAAGTCAGCGCACAAAAACGCAGACCCCGATTGTCGCCAAACAATACAAAATTAATTGAAGTTTTTACACTACCAAAAATTCCATATGGAGTCTGATGTTTTTCAGCACATAATGGAATTTTCGGTATATGTTAGTGTAAATATACTTGAGGTATATAAAACTTCTTTTTAGAAACTTGAATTTCAAACGATTAGAATGAAAAGTTGAGTGTTTTTTACTTAATTTTATATTATTTGGCACGATTAGTATAACACACGGAAATTTATTTTACAAGCGTTTGGTTTAAAAATAAAACTTGCAAAAGTAAAATTCGCGTGTTTTACTTAAATTTTTGAGATAAAAAAAGTGCGCCAACCGAAGTTAACGCACAAAAACGCAGACTCCGATTGTCGCTCAACAAACTAAATAATATTTTACATACTATAGCACGGGAGTCTGAATTTTACTCTTTAGTGCTAAAAGTATGTCTAAAAAAGGGGATAAAAATCCCCGTTTAAATTTGCATAATAATGGTATTTAGTTTATTGAGCATAATTAGTATAACATACGGAAATTTATTTTACAAGTATTTAGTTTAAAAATAAAAGTAAATTATAGTGAAATCCGTGTGTTTTTCTTAAATTTTCGGGAAATAAAAAGTCTTAATTGTTTTGCAATAAGGAAGGTTAAAAAATATAAAAATTTTACGGGGTTAAAATTTAATCGGTCTAATTCACGCTCGGGTTGAGTAGGTTGTATAAAAATTAAAGGACAAAAAAACAACCC
>CAKQKQ010000024.1 GCA_934249265.1 uncultured Clostridia bacterium
GGTATATTCACCGCCCAATTTTTCGGCAAAGGAGACGTAGAGGGGCAGCGGCAAACGTTTAGATTTAAAATTATAATCAGCGTAATTATAGCGACTTTGTTTATTATCGTCGCAATGACGTTCAACGAAAAATTAATCGGATTTTTCTTGTATGACGGCAGTGTAGAGGGCGATTTGCAAGCGACGCTTGACTATGCGTCGAGATATCACAGAATCATCGCTTACAACATGGTTGCGTTTGCGATTACTCAAGCGTACAGCAGTAACTTGCGTGAATCTGGCGAAACGATAGTGCCGATGTTGTCGGGATTTATCGCGATTACGGTAAATTTGATAGGCAACACGCTTTTAATTTTCGGTAAGTTGGGTTGTCCTAAACTCGGCGTAGAGGGCGCGGCGATCGCCTCTATTATTTCAAGAGTTGTCGAATGTACTTTCCTTGCGGTGTATACTTACGTAAAACGCGAAAGGTTCACGTTTATTCAAGGCGCGTACAAACATTTATTTAAAATAGATAAAAAACTTTTAAAAGGCTTATTTGCAAAGAGTTTGCCGCTCATTTTCAACGAAACTTTATGGTCGCTCGGCATGACCTATATCGCGCATTGCTACAGCATGAGAGGACTTGACGTCGTTGCTGGTTACAGCATTGCAAGCACGGTTATAAACGTGTTTAACATTGCATATATGGCTCTCGGAAATGCGGTCGGAATAATCGTCGGCAACTACCTCGGTGCGGGCGAGATAGAAAAAGCGATCGAGACGGACAGAAAACTTATAGCCTTTTCGGTAACGGTTGGTTTTGTCGTCGGCGCAATAATGCTTGCGCTGTCGGGACTTATCCCAAAAATATACAACACGAGCGACAAATCAAAGGAAATTGCTACGACTTTTATTGCTATTTCGGGTCTTGCGATGCCACTTCAAGCCTATCTTCACTCGACTTATTTCACTATGCGTTCGGGCGGAAAAATACTTATTACTTTCCTTTTCGACTGCGGTTGCGTGTGGTGCATAAACGTGCCTACGGCTTTAATGCTCGTTAAATTGACTACGCTTCCCGTGGGTTGGATTTATTTCATTTGTACTTTTATCGAGATTATAAAGGCGATAGTCGGCACTGTGTTGTTGCGTAAAAAAATATGGGTGAATAAAATAGTATAGTGGCGCATTGCAAAATATTGCAACGATATGTTTTAAAATATTGTAGCGACGAACTTTGCCTTTTAAAATTCATTTATTGTCACGTTTACATAATACGTATTTAGTAAAAACGGCAGTTTTACACATAATAAAGAGTGAAACTGCAAGGAGAATATATATGAAAGTAAGGTTAAACGAAGATAAAGAAGTTGTAAAACGCATACAAGAAGGACTCAAAAAGAAAGACGGATATTGCCCGTGCAAGGTGGGCAGACTTCCCGAAAATAAGTGCATGTGCGAAGAGTTTAAGGCGCAAATCGCAGATGAAAATTTTGAAGGATATTGCCATTGCGGCTTGTATTATAAAGAAAAATAGTGTATAATTAAAACTGTAAGAAGGAAATTTTGAAACAAGTTTAAAATTTCGCACTAACGTGCTTGCAAGGTTGAAACTTTGTATTTCTTAATTTTAAAAATGCGAAACTATAAATCATTGCAAGCGAGTTTTTAATTTCTTATATTAAAACAAAACCTACAAGTAAATCGCTTTGCGGTGTGCTTGCCGATTTAATAAATAGTCGATTTGATAAAAAATTTTGTAAATTATTTATGGTGAGGTTGTTATGGAAAACAATAAAAAGTTTGTAATCACAATTAGCAGAGAGTTCGGTTCGGGCGGGGGCGAAGTTGCTCATAAACTCGCCGAAAAATTAGGCGTGCCGTGTTATGACAAAACGGTAAACCAACTTACAAGCGTAATAAGCGGATTTAGCGAAAACGCCGTAAAGATATCCGAAGACAAGGTGTCTACGCCGTTTGATTATACTGCGTTTACCCACAGCAACACTTTACCCGTGCGCGACAGAATTTATATCGCTCAACAAAAAGTAATCAAGCAACTTGCGGACGAATCGTCTTGCGTAATCGTCGGTCGTTGTGCAGCGAGCATTTTGAAAAACCACGAAAACTGCGTAAACGTGTTTATTTGCGCTCCGCTCGAGCAAAGAATAAAGCGTATTTCCGCTCAACACAACGTCAGTGCGGAAGAAGCCGAAAAAATGATAAAGCAAAAGGATAAAGCGAGAAAAAATTATTACAAAAAATACGGCGAAATGGAATGGGGTAAAGCGCAAAATTATCTCATCACTTTAAACACCGTAATCGGTATCGACCACTCGGTAAGCATTATAGAAACCGTTTTGAAAGAGTTTTTAAATAAATAATTCGGCTATCACTTTAACTGCTGGGTAAAAAATCGGTTTTAAAGTGCGGAATAAATTTTTATAAAACGAGATAATCGTTTTAAAGTATAGGCTTGCTGTTTTATGAATTAAAAGTTTACTTGTTTTATAAAGAGTGTTTGCTGCATTTTATTGAGCGAACTTTCCGTATTTTTATACAATAGGCTTGCTTTATTTTATAGAGTAAGGCTTGCTGTGTTTATAAAGTAAAATTTTACTTGTTTTATAAAATGGGTTTGTCGTGTTTTTAAACTACTAAAAATATCAATAAATCAATAGAAAAACAATTGCTGTTTTATGCGTCCCCAAAAGTATTTTACTTTTGGGGCGTTTTAGTTTTATGGCGGTTGTTTTTTTGTTTTTCGTTTCGTATTTTACATAATTCGGTCGGTTTTGACATAACAATATATAAATCGCATTGTTAAGTGTGGTAGTATTTGTTTACGGTTATGGAAGTGTACATAGAATATGCGATAATAGACAATTTTGTAATGGACTTTTTGCTGATAAAAGCAACGTTAAAAGTTACGCGAAATGGCGTGGTGCTGTGGAGAGTTTTGCTTGCGTCGCTTTTCGGTACGGCGGTTGCGGTTTTACTACCGCTGGCAAACTTTCACAAAGCATTAGCATTTATTATAAAACTGCTCACAGGAATACAATTAGTTTTCATTGCGGGTAAATACGAAAACGCTTATAAAAGCATAATGGCGGTAAACGTATTCGTGCTGTTCACTTTTTTGACGGGCGGACTTATGATCGCGCTTTTCAACTTTGCCGGAATAGATTATCTCGACTCGGGCGTGTGGTCGTACAATACTGTTATGCCGATGGGCGTAAACTTTTTAATCGGGTATTTCGCAACGAAATTAATCGTCGCGGTAGTTGATAAAATTTATAAAAAACGAGACTTGTTTCCGTTTATAAAAACTTGCGAAATTACATATAAAGACAACACCGTTAAAATAAAAGGCTATGTCGACAGCGGCAACAGATTATACGACAATTTGACACTTTTACCGATAACGGTTGTCTCAAAAGAGACATTTTTGAGTCTAACTTTGGGCGATATATCTAAAGAAAACAAAATGAGATACGTGCGTTTTTCAACAGTTTCGGGCGAAGATAAAATGAAAGTTTTTGTAGCGGACAAGTTGAGTATAAACGACGGCGGAGTGAAAATCGAAGTTAAAAACCCCGTCATCGCCATATCTAATACAAAGTTTAAAGACGACGGAGAGTATTCGGCTTTGTTGCATCCGTCGTATTTTTAAGGAGAAATATGAAAAAGTTTTTCGTCAAAATCAAGGAAAGTATTGCGCAAGCGTTTAATAAAATCAAAAATGCAATAAAAAATTTGTTCGCCCCTAAAGGGCATTTATATTACGTGGGCAACGGCGAAAGTTTGCCCATGCCATATACAGAAGAAGAGGAAAACGAAAGGATAATAAAACTTTCCGAGGGCGACGAAAAAATTAAAAACGAACTAATCGAGCATAATTTGCGGCTTGTAATTTACATAGCGAGACGGTTTGACAACACGGGCGTAGACCTCGACGACCTTGTTTCGGTGGGGACGATAGGGCTTATTAAAGCGGTCAACACTTTTAATTGCGATAAAAAAATCAAGTTGGCGACTTATGCTTCGAGGTGTATAGAAAACGAAATTTTGATGCATTTAAGGAGGATAAGTAAAATTAAAAGCGAAGTATCTATCGACGAACCTTTAAACGTCGATTATGAAGGGAACGAATTACTGCTTTCGGATATTTTAGGCACGGACGAAGACGTGGTGTATAAAGATATCGAAAGCGAAGTCGAGAAAAACTTGTTGAAAATGGCTCTTGAAAAACTTTCCCCGAGGGAGCGAAAAATAATGGGTATGCGGTTCGGGCTCGACAACGAAGAGGAGATGACTCAAAAAGAAGTTGCCGACAGTCTCGGAATATCGCAGTCGTACATATCGAGACTTGAAAAAAAGATATTCAAAAGGCTCAGGAGAGAATTTGCCAAATTCGACGCATAAAAACAATTTTAATTGAGCAAAATATTTATTTAAGGACGGGTTTTGTTTCGGCGATTAAATTTAAGCGGCATTTAGTGAATTTGCCTTGGTTTGTCGCTTTTACATAATACGTATTGCGTAAAAACGGCAAGTTTAAGGTGTAAAAAGGTTAATTTTAAAGCGTAAACCGCATTAATTTTAATTGATTTAATACTTTAAACTTAATATTAAAAGAACGGAAACGCCCTAATGCAAATTAAATATTTAATCAACATAACTTAAATTTCGGTAAATAAAAATTGATTTTGCGTACATAAAGGAGGTCTTTTATGGCGCAAAATAAAGTAATAATATGCGGTATCGATACGTCGAAACTGCCAAAACTTACCGACACGCAAAGCGAAGAGTTGCTTAAAAAAATCAAAGAGGGCGACACGAGGGCGAGAGAAGATTTCATCATAGGAAATATGCGGCTCGTGTTGTCTATCGTTAGGCGGTTTTCGTCTTGCAAAAAAGTCAGCGCAGACGATTTGTTTCAAGCGGGTTGTATAGGACTTATCAAGGCGATAGAAAATTTCAACATTAATTTAGGCGTTAAGTTTTCTACGTACGGCGTGCCTATGATCGTCGGCGAATTAAGGCGATATATTCGCACGGCAAACAGTTTACGTGTGTCGAGAAGTATAAGGGATACAGCCTATCAAGTCCTTAAAACAAGGGCAGAAATCGAGGCGGATAAGGATACCTACACCATAAAGGAAATAGCCGAACGAATGAATATTGCCGAAAGAGAGGTGGTATACGCCCTCGACGCAATTTCCGACCCCGTGTCTTTATACGACCCCGTGTATAACAAAGAGGGCGACACTTTAATGCTTTTGGACCAAATCGGTGACGAAAGGAATACCGACGAATTGTGGACTGAAAACGTCGCGTTGGAGTGCGCGATAAACACTCTTGAGGACAGAGAGAAAAAGATTTTGTATATGCGCTATTACGAGGGTAAAACGCAAACGGAAGTATCTAACGAAATAAGGCTTTCTCAAGCGCAAGTGAGCAGACTTGAAAAATCGGCTTTAAAGACGATAAAAAGCATTATGCAATAAAAATCGTGTTTGTATTAAGATAAATAACCCCACTCAAAAAAAGCAAAAGTTAAATAAACAAAACTATAAAATTTCAAACAAACTAAAAGCCGTCACAAACGTGACGGCTTAAAATTTTGTCATTTCAATTTTGAATTTTGTCGTTTTTATTAAATACGTATTATGTAAAAACGGTAATTTATTGTTTTTTAGGTGCTTCTGTCATTGCGTACGGGTCCAATATAGAGTCTATCATTTTTTCGTCCATTAATCCGTAAGAAAGCACAAGGTCTTTAATTTTTACGTTTTTAGCGAGAGCCTCTTTTGCGAGTTCCGCCGATTTTTTATATCCGATATACGGGCAAAGAGCAGTGACAATGCCGACGCTCGAATACACGAGGTCTTCGCAGTGTTGTTTGTTTGCCGCAATGCCTTTAATGCAGTTTTCGGTAAGGGTATTTACAGCGTTTGACAAGCAAGTAATCGACTCGAAAAGTTTGTAGAATATTACGGGCTCGAAAGCGTTGAGTTCGAGTTGACCCGCCTCTGCGGCGAGGGTGATAGTCGTGTCGTTTCCTATTACCGCATATGCAACTTGCGATACGACTTCGGGAATTACGGGGTTGATTTTACCCGGCATAATCGACGAGCCGTTTTGTTTTGCGGGGAGCACGATTTCTTCAAATCCCGTCTTAGGTCCGCTTGCCATAAGGCGCAAGTCGTTGCACATTTTTGACAAGTTTACAGCACACGTTTTAAGTGAAGATGACATATTTACAAAACAGTCGAGGTTTTGAGTGGAGTCGATAAGGTTGTCGGCTCTCACGATACCGTAGCCCGTCACTGCCGAAAGTTCGCCGGTGATGTTCTCGAAAAATTCAACGCCGGTGTTGACTGCCGTGCCGATCGCCGTGCCGCCGAGGTTGACGGTGTGCATTTCGTTTAAGGTGTGAGAAATTCTGTTTAAATCTCTTTTAAGACACGATGCGTAAGAAGCAAATTCTTGACCGAGCCTAATGGGTACTGCGTCCTCGAGTTGAGTTCTGCCCATTTTGATTATTTTATCGAATTCGACCGCCTTTTCTTCAAGCGCGGAAATGAGTTTTTTAAGGTTTGCAAGCAAATCTTGCGACAACTCGATGACGGTAAGTTTGCCCGCGGTTGGTATTACGTCGTTAGTGGACTGAGCGCGATTTACGTGGTCGTTGGGGTGGCATAAATCGTATACGCCTTTTTTACCGCCGAGAAGTTCGTTGGCGCGGTTTGCGATTACCTCGTTGACGTTCATGTTCATGGTCGTGCCTGCGCCGCCTTGAATTGCGTCGGTGATAAATTCGCCCTTAAATTTGCCTTTGATTATCTCGTTACAAGCCTTTACGATAGCGTCTGCAACGGCGGGGTCTATATAATTGTACTTTCCGTTAATAATGGCGCATGATTTTTTAATTCTTACAACGTTTTTAATAAACGAAAAATTTACTTTGTTGCCGCTTATTTGAAAATTGTTGTGACCTCTTAACGTTTGTACTCCGTAGTAGGCTTCGGCGGGCACTTCCAAAGTACCTATCGAGTCTGCCTCCTTTCTTGTTTCGCTAATCATTAATCTTCTCCAAAATTTTATTACGAAAATTATAATAAAATAATTTGGAAAAGTAAACAAAATGCGCTATATATAATAGAAAAATAAATATTTGCTCAAACTTTTATAAAAAACGAAATAAAATCTATTGATTATTTTATAAAAATAATATACAATAATATGTGAAGGCGTAAACTTGCTTTGCAAGGATTTACGATTTCGCATATTACAATGCTCGTCGCGAGAAAATTTTTAATTTAATTGCGGTTTGCGTTTGACAAACTTGAAAGTTGACTTGATTAAATTTCGACGACGCTTAAATTTAAGTACGTGAAGTCGCGATAAAAACGACTTTGGTTTAATTAAAAGAAGAGTTGGCTTTGCGGCTGCTGTCGCATTTTTAATATGTTGCGGCAAATTAAGCCTAAACGCTTGTTTTACTTGAATTGAAATCGCTAAAACGCCCATTAAATTTGACGAGTTTTGTTCGGCTGTGCGGGTTTGGCGTAAAATCTCGTGCTGTTTAGTATAAAATTTTGCTAAAATAAAATACGGCTTTGAGTCGCAAACGCGTTGCCGTCAAAATGCGCTCGCAAATAGGAGGTATAATGAATTCTGAAAAGTTAGACGATATAGACATGAAGATTTTAAACATTTTGCATCACAACGCAAGACTTTCGGCAAAAGCCATTGCCGAGCAAGTTTTCGTGTCCGCGCCGACGGTCGCTTTGAGAATTGACGCGATGATTAAAAGCGGAATAATTCAAGGTTATTACACAAAAATCAATCCGCAAATAATCGGCAATTACATCAAGGCATTTATCGATATGGAAGTTGCGCCCGAGCGGAAGAACGTGCTTTACGATTATCTCGCTTCGTGTCCGCAAGTAATCGAGTGTAACCACGTCACGGGCGAATATTCGGTGCTTATCGAGGCGATTTTTAAAAGTACCAACGAAATGGACAAGTTTATCACGGTAATGCAAACGTACGGTAGGACGAAAACGCAAATAGTTTTTTCCACGATTATAGACCACAGAGACTTTTCTCTCGGCGATGACATGTTAAAGTGAGGGTAAAAAGTAAATAATATGAGAGACAACGAATTATGCTGGTGCAAAAGCGGTAAGTTTTACTGCGATTGCCATAAACAATTTGATATCATACTCAACGATTTAAGAAGAAAGGGCAAAGTCGTGCCCGAAAGGCGTCTTATTAAAAACGCCGAACAAATCGAGGGTATAAGAAAAGCGGGTAAAGTCAATTCGATGGTGCTTGACGAGGTCGAGAAAAACATACGCGAGGGTATGACCACTCAACAAATCGACGATATCGTAAGCGAGTGCACCAAAGATTTGGGCGGTATTCCCGCGCCGCTCGGTTATGAAGGTTATCCGAAAAGCGTTTGCACTTCGGTAAACGACCAAGTGTGCCACGGTATTCCTTCTAATAAAGTTATTTTAAAAAGCGGAGATATCGTCAACGTCGATTGCACGACTATAGTTGACGGTTATTACGGTGACGCTTCGAGAATGTTTATCATAGGCGAAGCGAGCGAAGATGCGAAAAAACTTGTGCGAGTCACCAAAGAATGTCTTGACCTTGCCACTTCGAAATTGCAACCTTATTGCCATTTAGGCGATATCGGATATTTTGTGAGCAAACACGCAAAAGAAAACGGTTTCAGCGTTGTGGAAGAGGTTGGCGGACACGGCGTGGGACTTCAAATGCACGAAGACCCTTACGTTTGCCACGTAGGAAAGTATGGAAAAGGCATGGTGCTTACCCCGGGTATGGTGTTTACTATCGAGCCGATGATAAATCAAGGCAGCAGACACATTTTCGTTGACAACAGCGACGGCTGGACGATTTATACCGACGACGGCAAACTTTCCGCTCAATACGAATACACCATTGTATTGACCGAAACGGGCTATGAAATTTTGAGTAAATAAAACGACCGAATATGTGCATTTGTAAACGCCTAAAAATTTGGTTTTTGACGCGTTTACGCAATACGTATTTAGCAAAAATGGCAAAAATATTGATTTTAAACCGCAAGAAATTCATTTTTTGTCGCGCTTTTGCGGCGAAATAATTTCCGCTTTGCGGTTAGGTTTTTGTGAAAACTCTATAGCGACGATTAAAACGTATTGGGATAGAGATTAAACAAAAGCCAATTTATTTCAAAAACAGTTAGTTGTGGCTAATCGGGTTTTATACCGTCGATTAAAAGACAATTAAAACGATTTAATTTTTATGTCGCAGATAAAAACGCTTTAATTTTTATAACATAGTTTTATGGCGTTAATGTCATCGTTTTATGGCGGCGTTTTATGACGGCGATTAAGGCAACTAATAATGACAAATTAAAACGAATAAAAAAATTTTATAAATAGAGGTGATTTTATAAAAATGAAAAATAAAATAATTAAAATCGGAGGAATGCATTGCGTAAGATGCTCGAAAGCGGTTGAAAGGGCACTTTCATCAGTTGACGGCGTAGAAGAAGCAAGCGTAAACTTTTCTACCGAAAAAGCGTATGTAAAATACGACGAAACCAAAGTGACCGCAAAAATGCTGAATAAAGCGGTAAAGGGCGCGGGATATAGCGTCGTTGAAGACGAAGAGGAATTTAGAAGAAAAGAACTTTTAAAAGCAAAAATAGAAATTTTTGTATCATTTTTCTTTGCTATACCTTTCATACTCATGATGTTCACCATGTTCTTTTTGCCGAAGACGCAACTCAATGCGTTTTTGCACAACGGCATTTTGCAATTTGCATTTGCAACGCCCGTGCAACTGCTTATCGGCAGTAAGTTTTACATCGGCGCGTTTAAGTCGATAAAAAATAAAAGCGTGGGTATGGACTTGCTCGTCGCATTGGGTACGACCATTGCGTACGTGTACAGTTGCATAAATTTATTTACCGGAAAACACATGTATTATTTTGAAAGTTCGGTGTTTATAATCGCGTTTGTCAACCTTGGAAGATTTTTGGAACTCAAGGCGAAAATGAAAACTTCGGACAGCATAACGATGCTTTTAAACCTTGCGCCAAAGACGGTAAACGTGTTAAACGAAAACAAAGAGGAAGTAAAATTACCCCTCGACCAACTTAAAAAAGGCGACTTATTCGTAGTGCGTGCGGGCGAGAGTATCGCCACCGACGGGACAGTTTTGGAAGGTACGTGTGCTGTAAACGAGTCAATGCTCACGGGTGAAAGTTTGCCAAAGACAGCAACTGCGGGCTGTAAAGTTTACGGCGGAACTATTGTCGATACGGGTATGATGACCGTTCAAGCGGAGAAAGTCGGCAACGATACAAAACTTGCCGAAATTGCAAAACTCGTTGAAAATGCGCAAAACGGAAAAGCCTCGGCGCAAAGACTTGCCGACAAAGTTTCGGCGATTTTCGTGCCGACGGTAATAAGCATTGCGGTCGTGGTATTCATTATAAATTTATTGGCAACTTCACTTTTAGGTCAATCGTTGTCACGTGCGGTTGCGGTGCTTGTAATCGCTTGTCCGTGCGCATTGGGTTTGGCTACGCCGACCGCGCTTACGGTAGGCGTTGGCAGAGCGTCTAAAAGCGGCGTATTGATTAAATCGGCAGACACGCTTGAAAAATTAAGCACGGTAAAGACGGTCGTGTTCGACAAAACGGGTACGCTCACTTACGGCGAGCCTAAAGTGGTTGAATTTAAAGAAATAGAAAAAACCGAAAACATAGGCAGCATAATTCGCTCGATAGAAAGCCGTTCGTCGCACCCCCTTGCTCGTTCGGTTTGCGCTTATTTTAAAGACAGCGAAATAGTGGAAGTAAACGATTATTCGGAGATAATAGGTTACGGCGTAAAGGCTAACGTTGACGGAAAAACGGTGTATATCGGCAGCAGTAAATGGATAAACAGCCTCGGCATCATCGTGCCTACCGAAGTAAAAGAATATCAAAAAGCGGGTCAAACCGCGCTTACCGTGAGAATTGAGGATAAAATCGTTGCGGTAATCGTGCTTGAAGACCAAATTAAAGAGGACGCAAAAGATGCGGTTAACTCATTAAAGTCGAGCGGTTTGCGCACGGTAATGGCAACCGGCGACAACAAGTATACCGCAATGGCGATTTCGGAAAAAACGGATATCGACGAAGTGTATGCCGACGTAGAGCCGTCGTATAAAGTCGAAGTAATTAAAAATCATCAAACCGACGGCGGAGTAGCGTTTGTCGGCGACGGAATAAACGACAGCCCCGCTTTGGCGAGTGCAGACGTAGGAATTGCGATCGGCGGCGGTATGGATATCGCTATCGAAAGCGGCGATGTGGTGCTTTTAAACGAAAAACTTTCAAGCGTATCGTTTGCAATTAAACTTTCTCGCGCAACGATGAGAAAAATTAAACAAAATTTGTTCTGGGCGTTTTTCTACAACGTAATCACGATTCCTCTTGCGGGTTGCGGATTATTGTCTCCCGTAATTGCGGGTTTGTGCATGGCGATGAGTTCGTTGTGCGTCGTTACAAACTCGCTACTCATTTATAGAGTAAAGGCGTAATTGTTGGTTTTACGACGTACGTATTTAGTAAAAATGACAAAATTGTTTCAGCCGCCGATTATCGGCGGCTGAATTATATATTAAAAACGCTTGCATTTAAAAGACTTTTGTTTTAAACTAATAGGAGATAAATAAAAATTATTAAATTTTAAGTTGTGCTAAAACGTTCTATTAATTATTATCAATTTAAAGACAAAAAGTTTAAAGACAAAAAAGTTTGTGCTATTTGTTTAGGAGGAATACATGGATTGGCGAAAGACTGTAAACGATGAAAAAAATTATTTAATCGACGACGCTGTAAAAACGGAAGAATTGGTAAACGAAATTTCGGAAAACGACGTTGCCGAGATTAAAAATTATATTCGTGATTTGGATAAACAAATAGACGATTTGCAGAAATCGAAATATAATGCGGGCGCAATTCTCGATTATTATTCTTATAAAAAACACAACTATAAATCCGACGAAATAAAAGAGTTTATAAAAGAAGACGGAGAGTATTTAAAGACCGCCGACGCTATCAAAAAGTTTTATAATGATAACGACGACAATATGTTCGGTTATCCCTCTAACAACTTGACCGACTCGTACTTGGTGCAATACTTAAAGTATTCCGAATCGTCTTTGGGTCTTATGAACAACTGCGGCGACCCGTTTGAAAACGGCAACTACAAGTTGGACAATAAGAAAATAGAAAATAAAATAGTCAACGTTTTCGCAAAAAAATTCGGCTGGGGCGATAACTGTTGGGGTTACGTTACTTCGGGCGGAACGGAAGGCAATTATTGGGGGCTTAATCAAGGTTTAACGCAATTGCCCGACGCTTACGTTGTGTATTCTTCGGACACGCATTACAGCGTGGATAAATACGTAAACGGCATTTGCAAAATGCAAGACAAATCGATTATAATCGACGCCGACGAAGACGGAAGAATGAACGTAGACAAGTTTTTGCAAGCGGTTGAAAAATATAAAGACGAAATGCGCAAAAACGGCGTAGTGCTTGCGCTTACTTTCGGCACAACTTTTACGGGGGCGATCGACCCCGTGTGGCAACTTACGGATATTTTAAAACAAAACGGAATAAAATTTTACTGTCATTTGGACGCGGCGAATTTCGGCGGAATGACAATGGAAGAGAGTTTTGTGCATAAAATTGCCGAAAACGTAAATTCTATTTCGGTTAGTTTACATAAATTTATCGGGACGAGCGTCGTAAACGGCGTGCTGCTTGCAAGAGATTTAAACCGAGATAATCTTATCGATTACATAGGTCAAAACGACACCACGATTTTAGGGTCGAGGACTTTCCCGCCGTTTTCCACTTATCAAAAAGTTGTCGAAACGGCAAAGCGCAACAGCGAAGAAGAGTGCTTTAAAAACGCTTTATATTTTGAAAAACTTTTGCAGCAAAACGGCATAAAATATTTCAGAAACGACAAGTCTAACATATTTGTGTTTGACAATTTAACCGAAGAAATTTGCAAAAAATATCAACTTGCAAGGCATATCGATAAAAAGCACAACAAGGCGTTTACGCACGTGATAATCATGCCCGCAAAAACCAAAGAAGTGATAGAAAACTTGGTAAACGACATTAAAAACATGTAAAACTTAAAAGGCTAAAAGCGGACTTTTTAATAGATAGCGAAAAATGCTTTTTACCTATAAATCGTCGCGTTTACATAATACGTATTGCGTAAAAACGGCATTTTTAAAGGTAAAAGCGGCATTATGCGAGCATAAAAAGGAAAATTTAAACTAAATTAATACAATAAAAAGGCGGCGTGCTTGCTCTTAACGAGCAAGCACGCCGCTTATACTTTAAAAAAATCGTATCGCTTATATTTTGCAAAAAATTATTGTTAATTTTCTATTATTTCGACCACTTCGCCGATATACATTCTATGTGGTGCTTCGGTTTGATAATATCTTTGTTTTGCATCTTGAGGAATATTGTTTATTTCAAGGTCGTTAAAATATATCTTTTTGCAAATTATACTCAATTTCGCCTCTTTATAAAGTGTGACGTCGTTATGGTTGTAAGGGGTAAGGTTCGCCGTTTTGTCTTTATCGCAGTTTCGACCCGTTGTCGAGCCCATAATTTTTAAAGCGTTTTTATATTTCTCGTCGTAAAAAGACACGACGAAAAAGTCGTTGCTTTCCATAAAATTATAGGTGTATCGACACGGCTTAACGTACACGGTGACTACGCTTTTACTCCAAAGCGTGCCCATGCCGCCCCAAGAAACCGTCATAGAATTGTGATTTTTTAAGTCGCCCGCAGTAATGATCGCCCAATCGTCGTCGAAAATTTTAAAAGGGTTGATATCTTTCATTTTGCACCTCCGTTTTTTAATGATTATTAACTTGCATCAGTAAAATTATGTTTTTTTTAATGGTTATTATGTTTTATTTTAGTGGTTATATTTATATGCCGCGGTTTCGATTTAAAGAATTTTTAAAGGCATCGGGAGAGAGTCTCGTGTTTTTTAAAATCGTGGTTTTTATATTCCGTATTTTTTAAAGTCGGCAGAAAACTATTTCGTGTTTTTTTTAAAATCGTTTTTTATATTTCTTGTTCCTTTTTATAGTCGGTGGGGGATAAGCCCGTGTTCTTTTTAAAGAACGCCGAAAACGCCAAAATATTGTCAAAGCCGACCGACTGCGCGACTTGCGAAACGTTTAAAGATGAATCTTTAAGCAAATTTTTTGCGTTTTCGATTTTAATTTTCGTCAAGAAACTCTTTGGCGATTCGCCGTACTTTTTGTTAAATTCTTTATATAAATATGTATGCGAAACGTGCAAAATTTTGCATATGTCGGTTATTTTTATCGGTTTATAAAAATACACTTCCAAATACCTTTTGGTAAATTGCGCGCAGTCGTAAGAGTCGTTTTTAGAAAGGTTTGTTTTTATCTGTTTGTTTTCAATTAAGTTGTAAATAATCATTGCGTCGGTGTTTTCGTATCCCGTCGGGCAGTTTGCCGTTATTTCAACGCCCAGCAAGCGTATAAAATCGCAAAAATCATAATTGAACACAAAATCTTTATCGCAAGGATAGATTTTTTTGGTCGTTTCATATGCGTTAGGGGATAAAATTATCCAAAAAAATGCCCACGGGTCTTTATCGTCGGCGTAATAATCGGCAAAATAATTGGGCGGAATAATAAAACCTTGCCCGCTTTTCAACTTCCTTCCGTTGTAATATCCCGTGCCGTCGGTGACGTAATGAATGATAAATTGATTACGTGAACTTTTTGCAAAAGTAATTTCTTTTTCGTCGGAATAACCCACTGATAAAACGGTAAAAGAGTGTAATTCGTAGTTAGATAAATATTCGTATCTCATTTTATTTAGTTTCTTTTTTTACATATAGAGTATCATTTTTTATATTGCTTGTCAATAGAAACAATGATATACTTGAAGAAAAAAAGGAGATTGCAAGTTGAAAATATTATGAACGGAATTTTTAAACGGATAAGGTTATCCAAATTAATAGTTGTATTATTTTTAATCGCATTATTGACAATGAACAGCATGTTATCATTCGGATGTAAACCCGACGAAAATCAAAACAAACCGAACGATCAAGAAGAAATTACCGCAAATGATTTTGGCGGAGTTTTAAACGTCGTATACGACAAAGTGACGAAATCGATATACGAAAACGGCAACGATTATTATAAAGCGGGTTTTAATTCTCAAAACGCCGATTTGTGGTATGCTGAACCCGAATTTGCGGGAAAATACATATTTATTTGTTCGATTTTGGGTGGGAAATATTTAGATTTAGCAAAAGAAGTAGTAGAAGTTTGCGTAAATTCTCAACGCGAAGACGGATATTTGGGTTGTTTGCCGCAAGGACACGAGTTGGATAATTTTTCTATATGGAATCAGGCGTTTGCGATTTTGGGTCTTGTGGAATATTACAACGCCACGCAAGACGAAGTCGCTTTGGACTGTGCGATAAAAAGTTTATCTAACGTCGAAAAGACGATAAAAGACGGTTTGGGCAAAGGAATAGCCCTTACGAACGCAATAAACGGCGGTTCGCAACATATTTCTATTTTAATTACCCTTGCAAGACTTTATAAAGCGACAAACGACGTTTCTTATTTAGATTTCGCAAATTTCCTTATAAGTCAATGCAAAAAAGAGGGGTTCGACCTTTTGGATTTTTCAAGCATATTCGCTCAAAAAAGTCAAAAAGGCATAGAAATGTTGATAGTTTATATAGGGCTATCCGAATTGGCAAACGTTTTGGACGAATATAAAAGCCAATTAAACGAAGTTGATTATAATGCGGAATATACTTCGGAGAGGATAAGGCAAGCCGTAAAAAGATATTGGAACGAAGTAAATACCACGCAAATTCGCAACACGGGCGGCGCGACCACCGGCGAATGGTGGAAGGTAAACGGCAATGCTCCCGCTCAATTAAAAACGAGTATGGCAGTAAACGAAAATTGCGTTTCGGTGGGTTGGGTAGAATTGACCTCTATTTTATTCGACGGCGAAACCAAAGCGGAATATTTGGACGCCATAGAAAAGACTTATTTCAACGCTATTTTAGGTTCTGTCGCAACCGACGGAAACGATTTCGCTTATTATCAAGGCAATTACGGAAGAAAAGAGTTTGCAACTTCCGGCGGAATGTATAAGTGTTGTAGAACGAGAGGGTTTAGCATAGTCGCGGAATTGCCTAAAATGATGTATAAGTATAAAGACGACGAAATCACGCCTATACTTTATTGCGAAAACAACTACAAACTCGAAGAAGATTTGAGCATATCTTGCCAAACGGTATATCCGCAAAACGGCAAACTGAAATACGTAGTTAAAAATTCAACGGGAGTCAATAAAGTTTTGAAATTGAGGATACCGTCTTGGTGCGAAGAATATTCGCTTACCACTGACAACAATTACAACGTTTCGGACAGTTTTATAGAAGTCGTAATTGGGCAAGGCGAAACGACGGTTGACGTAAATTTTAAAATGAAAATCAAAGTGGGAGAATATTTGATAGACGGAGAAAAATGTTACGATTTCAACTACGGCGCATTGCTGCTTGTTCACGACAGAAGTAACGGAGTTACTTTAAAAGAATGTGCTTACGATTCTTCTATTTCACCGACTTTTATCGACGCAACGTGGAACGAGTGGAGCGAAAATAAAAACGGAAGTTGGTATTTGCTTAATTTTACTTGCGGCAATTTGAATTTAGTCGATTATGCTTCTGCCGGAAGGGCAAATCCCGAATTGGATTTGTTTAAAACTTATATAAAAGGAGTATAAAGTGATGAGAAAATTTTTAATTTCGGTTTTATGCCTGATTTTTTCGGTTTCGATTTTGTCGTTGTTTGCAAGTTGCGACGACTCAAACAAAAATCAAGGAAACGAGCAAGAACAAACGCAAAAATACACCTCTTTATTACAACTTACGCCAACGAAAATCCAAAACGGTTATTGCGCCCCCACTTTCAATAAATCGTGTCTCGGGGTAGATAAATTTTTATTGAACGGATTTCCTATTTCGCAAGGCATAAGCATGCACCCGGGGAATGACGAAGACGCGGCTATTACGTATGATATTTCAAATTATGATTACGATTTATTCGTTGCTACGATAGGCAAAAACGACCAACAACAAAATTGCAACGTTAGGTTTTTCGTGTATGCCGACGGCGTAAAAAAATTCGATAGCGGAAACATGAAAGAAGCAGATATGCAATTTGTCTCGGTCGATATAAAAGGGGTAAAAGAATTGACTATTGCGGTAAACAACGGCGGCGATTCAAACATTTACGACGAGTGTACGTGGGGTTATCCGACGCTTATCAACGAAGCCGATTTTGCTATTGAAAAAATCGAGTCGGAAAACGTGGATTATTGCGTATTGCAAGGAACAAACCCGATCACGGAAGAAACTTCGGCGATAGTCACTTACAATACGGGTACGTTTAAAAGGGTAAAAGTAAACGAATTAAACGTTAAATCGGTAAATACGAGTTCAACGGGCAAACAAACGATAGAATTAAGTTATAAAGATTTTGATTTTTCAAAAGAGATTTTAGTTTGCCAAAAAAACAGTTATATAAAGTTGGCTGAAGCGGATTTTAAAGAATTTGTTTCGTACTTTCCGCGGAGAATGTCGGGACTCGATTCCGACGACGGCACGCCTTTTGCCATAGCGGGCAAATTGTATAATAGCGGCATAGGGTTGCATCCCGTTTCTTCGGAAAAGGCGGCTTATATAACGCTTGAAGTGCAAGAAAATCAAGAATATCGACTTCACGCCGTTTTAGGTAAAACGAGAAAAGCCATTAAAAACGAAGTTGTTTTTAAAATATATAAAGATTCCGAAGTGATTTATAGCAGCGGTATACTTTTGGCGGGTCAAGTAAAAGAGGTCGATTTAGAAATTAAAAACGCAACCGAAATAAAAATCGAAGTAGACAGCGGCGACGACGAAATAGATTACGACTGTTCGGGTATTGCCGACGCGTTTTTATACAGCGCGACGGGCGAAAGCATAGTAACGGTTGAAGATTATTTAACTTTAACCAAATTGACCCCCTCGGCAAGCGTAAACGGCTACGTTGCGGCGACTATTAACCAAGCGTGTTTGGCGGGCGAGGGCGACAGATTTATGTTGTCGGGTTTCCCGATTAGTGCGGGAATAAGCATGCACGCGGGTACAAACGGAAACGCGTCGCTCACTTATGATTTAAGTAAATACGATTACGATTTGTTCACTGCAACGATAGGCAAAAATAATCAACAAGCGGGTTGTTACGTGGAATTTTTCGTGTACGTCGACGGGGAAAAGAAATACGAAAGCGGCAAGATGAAAGAGGACGATTTAAGGCTTGTTTCGGTGAATATTGCCGGAGCGAAGTCGTTAAGACTCGAGATAAGCGACGGCGGCGACGGAATCAACAGCGACGAAGTCACGTGGGCATATCCTACGATAGGGTATTCTTCAAAAGTCGTTCCTACCGATATCAAGGTGGAAAACGTCGATTATGTTTTGGAAAAAGGAAGCGATATAACTAACGAATTTATTTCTGCGATAGTGACCTACAACACGGGTTGTTTCGAGAGAGTTTCAAAGCAAGATATAAGTTTTTCCGAATACGACGCAAACAAGACGGGCAAACAAGAAGTAAAAGTAAAATATAAAAATTGTGAGTCGAAATTTGACGTAATCGTTTTGGAAAAATCGGAATTTATTAAAATATGCGACGCAAATTTCGACGAGTTTGTTTCGTATTTCCCGCAGAGAGAGGTTGGGCTTGATGCCGACGACGAAACCAATTTCGCTATATCGGGAATAAGATATAAAAACGGCATAGGAATTCACCCGAAAGCAGACGATACGCCCGCTAAATTGACGTTGACTTTATCCGGCGAAAAGCAATATAAATTGCATGCGGTTTTGGGTAAAACAAGAAAAGTATGCAAGGGAAAAATAGTATTTAAAATTCTTTGCGACGGAAACGAAGTGTACAACAGCGGAGAAATAGCGGTGGGCGACAGCGTAACGGTCGATTTAGACATTGCGGGAGCGCAAAACATTACGTTTGTTGTAGAAGGCGGTTCTGACGGAATAGCCTACGACTGCGCGGGAATTGCAGATGCGTTTTTATACGCCGAAGACATTGAAGAATAGTTTTTAAAACGGCTTTTGAAATGGTTGAATAGTGGTTAAACCGCCGTTTTAGTAATGGTTGAATAGTAAACAGAAGTTTTAAATATAGCAACCATAGGCGCGCGACTAAAAGTCGCGCGCCTATAATTTTTGCCGTCGTTGATATTATTTTTGTTAATGTTACTGCGATTGATATTGTCGTGTCGGCGTTGCCGACAAATAAATCGCCATGCAATAAATGAATTTTTTGTTGTTTTAACTTTCGGATATATCACTTGCATTGTTTAAAATCAAATTAATACGGTTGATTTTTTTCAAACACTTAATATTGACATATCATCGTTATAATGTTACAATTATTTAATCAAATACTTGATTGTGTCGACAATTTGTAAATCAATCAAGTTGTAATTTAAAGGAGAAAGGATTATGAAAAGATTTTTAATTGCTATGCTGTGTGTGGCGGTATGTGTTTTGTCGGTTTTCCCGCTTTCCGCTTGCGGCAATGGAAACAAAAATAACGGCAATAACGGTGGAAATGGTAGCCACACTCACTCGTTCACGGTTGAGGTGGTGACGGACGAGTATTTATGTAGCGAAGCGACTTGTACTCAATCGGCGAAATATTACTACTCGTGCAGTTGTGGTGCGAAAGGCACTGCGACTTTCGAGTATGGCAATGCGAACGGACATAGTATTGTAAACGACGTTTGCAAGGTGTGCAAAGCAAAAGCGTCTAAAGGGTTAGAGTTTACTTTAAATGACGACGACACATACAAACTTAAAGGCATAGGCTCTTGTACTGATGCGGATATAATTATACCAAAAACATATCAAGGCAAAGCCGTTACGAGTATAGGGAATTATGCGCTTGCTACTTACACTGATATGGGGATACCTAAGAAAAATTCTCCGAAAGTTCCGATTGAAAGAATTACCATTCCCGATAGTGTAACAACCATAGGAAGTTATGCGTTTTGCGGTAGTCTTGAACTTAAAGATATAAAAATTCCCGACAGCGTAACTTCTGTTAGGATAGGCGCATTGGCGTATTGTGAAAAGTTGACAAGCATAACGTTCGGCAGCGGAATTGAAAAATTTGCCAAACAAATAATATATATGAGCAATGAAGTTGCGAGTATTGAAGTCAGCGACAACAATACAAAATATTACAGTAAGAACAATTGCGTTATTGAAAAAGAAACCAAGACTTTAATTATGAGTTGCAAAACGAGCGTTATTCCCGACGAAGTAAAAATAATCGGAGAGTCGTCGTTTTATTCTCGTGGGGATTTAACAAATATAAATATCCCCGATGGCGTAACTTCCATATTAGATAGAGCATTTGCTTTTTGCAGTAGTTTGACAAGCGTAACAATACCCGACAGTGTAGTTTCCATCGGTCAATATGCATTTAGTGATTGCAATGGACTTACAAGTATAAAACTTGGACGCAGTGTGGAAAAAATAGATGATAGTGCGTTTAGCGATTGCTATAAACTTGTAGAGATAATAAACAACAGTAATTTAGAAATTACAAAATTCAGCGACGAAAACGGTCAAATAGGGAAATATGCTTTAAATATTAAAAAGGGCGGAACGACCGATTTAGTCAATAAAGACGATTATTTGTTTTACACTTTTGAAAACGAAAATTACTTATTGGGTTATGAAGGGAAAGACACCGCATTGACTTTACCAAATGATTACAATGGTCAAACTTATGAAATTTATCGATATGCGTTTTATGGTCGCGATGATTTAACGAGCGTAATAATATCAAACGGCGTAACGTATATAAATTCTTCAGCGTTTAGAGATTGCAAATGGCTTACGAGTTTAACGATAGGGAATAAAGTAAACTCAATCGCAGACAACGTGTTTAATAATTGCAGTAGTCTGGTAAATACAATAATTCCCGACAGCGTAGTTTTAATCAAGGAATGTGCATTTAGCAATTGTTCTTCACTTACAAGCATAACGCTTGGAAAAGGATTAAAAGAAATTGAAGAATATACTTTTAATGAATGTAAAAAACTCGTAGAGGTTATAAATAATAGTGATTTAGATATCGAAAGAGCAAGTATAGACAACGGTTGGGTTGGGTATTACGCTTTAAATATAAAGAAAGGCGGCACAACCGACATAGTAAATAAAAACGGGTATTTATTCTACATTTATGAAAACGTAAATTATTTATTGGGTTACGACGGCGACGAAGTTAATTTGGTTTTGCCTAATGATTACAACGGTCAAACTTATGAAATATACAAATATGCTTTTTATAAATTTTATAACAATAAAACTTTAAAAAGTGTAGCAATCGGCAATGGTGCGACATATATAGGTGAATATGCATTCTTTTATTGCGGTGGTTTGACAAACGTAACTATAGGGAGTGGCGTAACTTTTATAGACAAATATGCTTTTATTAATTGCTATGATCTTAAAAGTGTTAAATTTAATAAAGTCGACGGTTGGAAATATTATGAAGATATCGACAGCGAAAACGGCACGGAAGTTTCAAGAGAAGAACTTTCAGATACTACAAGTGCGGCAGAATGTCTTACTTCGGATTACGGTAACTTTTATTGGAAAAGAGGTTAAAAGGCAGAACAATTTATTGAGATAAAAACGTTATTTTAAAATAAAATATTAAATATTAGCGGCGTAAAGTGTTGAGATGCGATTGGCAAATTCATGGGTATAATATGGTGCGCTGCATAAAGAAGAATTTAAAGGAGAAAGGATTATGAAAAGATTTTTAATTGCTATGCTGTGTGTGGCGGTATGTGTTTTGTCGGTTTTCCCGCTTTCCGCTTGCGGCAAGGGAAACAAAAATAACGGCAATAACGGTGGAAATGGTAGCCACACTCACTCGTTCACGATTGAAAATGCGACAAACAAGTATTTATGCAGTAAGGCGACTTGCACAAAAGCGGCGAAGTATTATTACTCGTGCGAGTGCGGGGCAAAAGGCACTGCGACTTTTGATTACGGCGAAGTAAAGGGGCATAATATTGTAAACGACGTTTGTAAGGTGTGCAAAGCAAAAGCGTCTAAAGGGTTGGAGTTTGAATTAAAAGACGACGAAACCTACGAACTTTCCGGTATCGGCACTTGCACCAATGCGGATATAATTATACCAAAAACATATCAAGGCAAAGCCGTTACAAGTATAGGTCATTATGCCCTTGCTACTTACGCCGGAGTAGCAATGCCGATGGTAAATCCTCCGAAAGTGCCGATTGAAAGCATAACTATTCCCGATAGTATAACAACCATAGAAGATTCTGCGTTTTCGGGCAGCGTTGAACTTAAAAATATAAAAATTCCCGACAGCGTAACTTCTATCGGAGACGGAGCGTTGGCGTATTGCGAAAAGTTGACAAGCGTAACGTTCGGCAGTGGGGTCGAACGTATCGATACGTATATAATACATTTGAGCAATGAAATCACAAATATTGAAGTCAGTGACAACAATTCCAAATATTACAGTAAAAACAATTGCGTTATCGAAAAAGAAACCAAGACTTTAGTGATGGGTTGTA
>CAKQKQ010000025.1 GCA_934249265.1 uncultured Clostridia bacterium
TATGTAAACGCTATACCGATAAACAAGTGGTATAATTTTTCTTTGGGCAATTTCAAAAAGAATACGTCGCAAAGCACGAAGAACAACACCACCATGCCGAGCGAAATCGTCACTTCTTTAATTACCGTGGGCAATTGAGAAAGGAAGGGAGTAAACACGTTTGTGCCTATTTCGTCGGGGATACCGTCGTAAGCAAGTTTTCCTTTTGCAAAAACCGATAAAATTGCGACGCCGAAAATAGAACCTACCGAACACAGCGCGACCAAGCCGAAACTGTTGTCTTTTGCATCTTTACCGCCGAGGGTCTTTGCGATACCCACGCCGAGAGCCATTATAAACGGAACGGTAATCGGACCTGTCGTTACGCCGCCCGAGTCAAAGCACAACGGCACTAAATTTTCGTTTCCGCTCGCCATAATCAAACTCATAATGGCAAACAAGAAAAGGTAAAAATACATAAGGTACATCGAGAGGTTGCCGTGCGAAATAATTTTGAGTATCATTACCACGATAAACAAACCTACGCCCACGCCGACGACTATTTTAAGCAACATTTCGCCGCCGACTATGCTGCCCACTTGTTGAGCGAGAATTTGTAAGTCGGGTTCGGCAATCGTAATAAATAATCCGAGGAAAAAACACACGCCGACAAGCAAGCCGAGATTTCCCGTGCTACTTAAACCTTGACCGACGCTTTTTCCCATAGGCGTCATGGCTATTTCAGCCCCGTGGTTGAATAGTCCGATACCTATTATCAAAAAAACGGACGCTATTACAAACACCGCTATTTCATAACCTGTCAAACTAACTAAGGGACTAAACGATAATATAAGCACTATCGCCATAATCGGAAGCACGGAAACGAGTGCTTCCTTCATTTTGTCGAATAATTGATTTAACAACTACACTTCCTCCTTTTTTATTAATTCGTATAAAAATTTTAAGTTTGCGGTTTTGTCTCTCAATGCGCAAAACGACGAAATAAACGACACTATTTCAAACTTGATTTGTTTGTCTTTTTGCTCGAAAACCTTTAAAATTTCCGTCAAAACCTCTTCTTCGTCGCGACCTTTTACGTACAAAAAAGCGGCTTTAATCTCGTTTAAATCAATGCAATTTTCGGCGTGTTTTAAAAGGAAATTCACGTCGCCGCCGCCAACGCCACTTACCGAAATATAAAAAAATCGCCACAACGCAAAAGACTCGTTTTTTAAGTCGTTTATCGAAGCCGAAAGCGAAAAATCCAAAATGTAATTAAGGTCTTCTTTCTCTATCGTTTCGTATTTTTTAATAAGCGTCAAAAATTTATCAAACCGCATAAAACACCATATTAAAATTATATTAACATTATAGCATAAATAGTAAATTTTGTAAATCGAAATTTTTAAATTTCGCCAACTGTACACTCTTATTTCATAAATGAAAATTTCGCCGCCTTTTGCTTTGCAAAACTAAAAAATAACCGCTCTTTCGGGCGGCGTTTTTATAGGCTTGTTTTTGTCTTTAACGGCGGCACGGCAAACGGCAATATCGGTGGCATTTAATGTCGCGCGGCAAACAGAGATTAGGTGCGGCAAGCGGCGATGTCGAATATGGTACAGCAAACGGCAATGGCGGCGGTATTTAATATCGGCACGGTTAGCGGCAATGTCGGCGGTATTTAATATCCGCGCGGCAAGTGGCACGATATCAATGCGGCAAATTGTTTTATTGTTTTGACATAACAACGCGAATATGCTAAAATAGCCTTATGAGATTAGATAAATTTTTTAGCACCGTGGGGCTTTTGTCGAGAAAGCAATGCTTAATCGAATTAAAAAGATGCAACATCACGGTAGACGGCGAAATAGTAAAAAAGTCCGATACCAAAATCGACCCCGAAAAAAACGTAATCACTTACAAAGGCGAAAAGGTAAACTACAAACAATACGTTTACATAATGCTAAACAAGCCGCAAGGAATAGTAAGCGCAACCACCGATAAAAGCGAAAAAACGGTAATCGATTTACTGCCCGAGCAATACAAAAAACTCGACCTTTTCCCGTGCGGACGGCTCGATAAGGACACAACGGGTGTCGTAATCATGACAAACGACGGCGTTGCCGCGCACAAAGCGTTAGCCCCAAAAAGCCACGTGATTAAAAAATATTATTACGAGTGCGCCGACCCCTTGACCGAGCAAAACGTCTCTTCCATTGAAAGCGGAATACTTTTAAAAGACGGCTACGTCACCCACCCTTGCAAACTCGAACTTATCACATCTACAAGCGGTTACATTTACCTTGACGAGGGAAAATATCATCAGATAAAAAGAATGTTCGGCGCGCTTTCAAACAAAATTACCCTTTTAAAAAGGGTCGCTTTCGGCGAAATAACGCTCGACGAAAATCTTAAAGAAGGCGAATTCCGCCCGCTTACACCACAAGAAGAAAAATATTTTAC
Organism: uncultured Clostridia bacterium; assembly: GCA_934249265.1. Taxonomy (GTDB): domain Bacteria; phylum Bacillota; class Clostridia; order Christensenellales; family Borkfalkiaceae; genus CAKQKQ01. The sequence goes on from CAKQKQ010000025.1 coordinate 2,443, forward strand.
GGGCGAAAACGATTAATATAACTGTTACTCAACCCGCTTCGATATATAATTTTTCGATGTGCGATATATGTGATATAATTATTTATTCTATAAAATTAATCTTACCTCTCGACAAACACGAGAGGTTTTTTATTTTTAACGACTAAACGCTTTTACCATTTACCGCAAATATATTTTAGGCTATTTTAAAGGGCGAAAACCGCAAAGGTTTTCGCCCCGTATTAATATATTATAGTTAAGCCGTAAAAATGTTTATAAAATCGGATTACTCGATAGTTTGCGTAGGCGCAACATATGAAATATCGAACATTCCTTCAAGCATATTAAGCGCGTCTTCGGTAAACGGAGTTTTTCCGCCCGGTACGGCAACCGTAAGGCAGAGATAACAATCTTTTTTAACGGTGTAATTGAGTTTTTCCGCCGTTTTCCAAGTGCTGTTCCATCCCGAATCTGTCGATCCCGTCGTGTTTTCAAGCGATTGCAACTCTACCACCGCAAACAAATACTTTTTGGTGTGAACGTTAAATCTTATTTTAGTCCCTGCTCCGACTTTAATTTTTAAAGCAAGACTTATACGCAAATTATTTACCGCTCCGCCGACTACGGCGTCTTTAGTTCCGATAACCTTAATCGTTTCGAGCGAATTGTCCGCAATATATTTTGAAAGCGCGGTATAACCCGAATCTTTTGTTCCTTCAATCATAAACATAGACGATAACTCGTTCTCTATGCCGACGGGAAGCGTTGCGTTGGCGTTGCCCTTTACCGCAATTACAATGCCGAGATATGCGTTTTCGGTGCTTGTATAAGTGTTTACGTCATTTTTCCACGAAGTGTTCCAGCCCGGGTCGAAAAGATATCCGTTTTCGGCGGGAAGTTTGTATATCTGACTTACGGACCATTGATATTTGTCTCTGTATTGCGTTTTTAAAGTGATTTTAGCACCTGCGGCATAACGCGAACCCGATTGAAGCAACGCTCTCGTTCCGTTGAATATATTGTGATATACGTTTGCACGCTCGCCCTTATAATCGTCGATAATTTCTTTATCGGCAAGTCTTGCGGTTACGTCGCAAGTCTCCACTTGTTCGCCGCATACAAATAAGCCTACTTGTGCGGTTCCCGCAGCAGTTGCGGTGACTTTGCCGTTTTTATCTACCGTTATACTTTCGTCTCCCGATACTTTTTGCCAAGTAACTTCGCCTTTATAATCGGTGACGGCAACAAGTTGCTCTCCGAATAAATTATCTATATCAACGGCGGGATAGTTTACGCCGAACGTATAAGTGTGCTCGTCGAATTTAGCGTACAAATCGGTATCTTTATCGAATACAAATTCCGTAATTTCGTTTTCGTATTCTTCTTCGGCAAACCAACCAGCAAAAGTGTAATATTTTATTCCTTCGTCGCCCTTTGTCGGCGTTTCGGAATAAACGTACTCTTGACCTTTCTTTACGAGTCTTTCTTCGGTTTTGTCGCCGATATGGTAAATAATGCGCACGAAATTGCTTATTTCTTCAAATTCTGCCTCGATTGTCGTTTTGCCGTTAACCGTAATTTCTATCTCGTTGTCTTTTACAAGAGAAATCATCTCTTTTCCGTTCACTTTAAGCGAAGAAAGTATATATCCGTTTTCAGATATCGCCTTTGCGGTTACTTTTTCGCCGTCAAACACTTCGTTTGCGGACAACTCTACCGAGCCGCCCTCGCTTGATTGAGCGAGCAAAGCAACTTTTACTCTGTCCCCCGTGAGCGATTTAAGCACAGATTGAGCGTCGAGATAATTTGAAGTAAAGCCAGACACGTATTTATCGAGACCCGCAATAATCGCCGCGCTGTTGACTGTCCATACCTCCAAGGGAATATTCATCGTTTTTAAAAGAGATATCGTGCGGTCGTTGAGATTTGCCACGTTGCAATCGATAAACGCTTCGTTTTCGCCGCGCATACCGTAATAGTTGCCGATGACGAGATCGTCGATATTGTTTACCACGTAACCGAGACTTGCAGTCGGGTCTATTTCGTGCATAACCAACAAAAGATCCGCACCGAAAGAAATCCACGTTACGTTTTTATCCATTTCGGCTTGCTTTACTATATCATAAGCGATTTGTACTTGTTCTATCGAAGTACCGTCGGTTTTAAGTTCTATATAAGCATGCAAACCGAGCGTTTTGCAAAGAGAAACAAACTCCTCGAGCGAGGGAATCTTTTCTCCCGCATATACCGTGCTTTTCCACGAACCAAAGTCGAGTTTTCTCACTTCTTCAAAAGTCAACGAACCTATCGCTCCGCTACCGTTAGACGTGCGGTCCACAGTATTGTCGTGAAGTATTACGGGCACGTTGTCTTTGGTAAACGAAACGTCGCACTCTACGTATTTAAATCCCTTTTCAGCCGACAATCTGAATGCGGAAAGCGTATTTTCGGGAGCAACAACGTTGTATCCTCTGTGGTTTATTCCTTTAACGGCACGTTCGGTAAGCGGTTGTTTTACATTGTCAAACTCGCCGTAAATCGTAAACATCGAATACAATTCGTTTAAAAGATCTGTGCTTATTACTCTGTCGTCGTTGTACGCAACCGTCAAAGTGACGTATAAATTACCGTTTAAAAGATAAGTAAGGCGGTCTTCGTCTCCCTTCCAGTTGTCGGCAATGCTCCACGCCGAATCGTAATTGTTGCTGCGCGCAGCGTTTTCAAAAGTAACCACAGCCCACTTAAACATTCTCTGGTCGCCCGTAAAGTTTATTATCGAGCCTTCTTTTAAGGGCTTGTTAAACTGAATACGCGCCCTTGTGTTGCTGCCCGGCGCGGGTACGCTGCCGAACATTTTTTCGCTGTTTTCACGCATTGTTTCTTCGCTTATAAGCGGCAAATCGGCGGGAAAAGCGGACGCTTCGCTTTGTTTTACCGAAACGTTTTGCTCTTCGAGCGATTTCGCATACAAATAATAGTTTTCGACTTTAGGATAAGTCCCGTCGCGGAAGAAATCCAATTTTACTTCTCCGTTTTCGTCGACGCACCATGCGGGAGAATCTATATAAGCAATCGAATCGTTATCGTTTAAAGCCTCTTTAACGGCGGCGTTTACTTCGGTTGCCTTTGTGTTGTCTTTGTTTAACTTGGGCTCGATTCCGAAGTAGAAAATACGCGCGTCGGGAAGATTTGCATGTAATTGAGTAAATAAATTCAATAAATCTTGAACAACTTCTTCCGTCTTTTTTTCTTCCAAATCATTTGCGCCGAGATGAATCGCAACGTAATCGGGAGAAGCGGGATAAACGAGTTTTTCCGCAAGATATTGCCAATCGGTGGCGGTTGTGTCGCATATACCTACGGCGTTTGCGACTTTACCGTCGTACATAGAAAATACATTTGAAAAATATTTTGTATCGAAATAATCGTCGCCGATAAACATAAGTCCGCCTTTTTCGATATTTCCGTCAATTCCCCTTCTTTTCATTTTGTCGAGCAAGCGTTGAGTTTTTGCTCCTAAAAACAAAGTTTGACCCAAATGTGCACCGTCGAAGTTTTTAACCGTAACGACAAGTTCGGCATTAAAATGTTTGCTTGTCGCCGTGATTTTTACTTTCGTCGACTCGGGAAAATCTCCCGTTGCCGCAATAACGCCGTCTTGTACTTTTACACAATCGCTGAATTTTTCTTCTACATTCCATTCGAGTTCTTCGGCATATTCGGGATTGGAAAAATCGGCATTTATTTTTCTTCCGTTAAAACCTGCCAAAAGCACGTTTTCACCATCTTCCGAATTAAACTCGGGAAGAGAAAGCGACATCGTCCCGTAATCGATTGAATAATCGTCGGTGTCGGTATCGCTGTTTTCGATTGTTTTACAAGCAATCGACGTCATCGCAAAAACGCAAAGCAAAATCAGCATTAGCATTGCGACGACAGCATTTGTCTTTTTTCGCATGTTGAAATATTTCATGCATAAACCTCCTTATATAACGGACTGTTGCCCGTTTTTTACGTTGAAAGAAATGCACGTTTTTCTGTGTATAGAAAAAGTGCGACAACCGAAGTTGCCGCACTAAAAACACAAACTCCGACTGTCGCCAAACAAGTATATGCTGTACGAGAAACGTATCCACATAAAAGGAATCTGTATTTTTAACAAATACAAATAGTGGACACGTTAAAAAAAATATTAAGAACGAAAAAAATCCCTCAATACATAGTGAGGCATATAACTTGTTTGGCTTACATAATATATCACATTTATGCAATAAAGTCAATATTAATTTTAAATTTATTTTTATTAAAAATCGACGCAATATTGTTTTTCCGATGCGTTTTCTCGACGTGGACGGACAATTATAAAAGCGAAGCGCATAAATCGCTCCGCTTTTAATCGTTTTTATATAAATTTTTCGCTTTAAATTAATATATTTTTTCTCCGTTTAAAACTGCTTTAATATCATTTTGTCGCCGCGCGATATGCTTGTTTTTAAATCGGTTTGTCGGCGTGCGATATATATTTTTTATTCCCAATGCGAAACTTTATATCCCTTGCGTATGGCTTTTTCGTTTAAAGATATGTAAGAGCGTTTTCTGCATTTAAGTATAAGCGACCGCCCGTTTTCGGAATGTGCGTACACGGGTTGAAATTTGCCCGTAGAATTTTTCAACTGTTCGGCTAAAATTTCGACGTACTCTTTCTTTTTGCCGATAACCGACGGACAAGCAAACGACAGCGTGTAATTATAAGTATCGCGAAAGCCCTTCGCAATTAAAATATATCTCGGGTTTTCTATAGGGGAAAGCATTTCCGTCATCGCCGCATTAAATACGTTTTGGTCGTGAACGGTTGCGTTTCTCAACTGCACAGCAACCGAAAAAGTGTCTTTATCGGTGAGCGTTTCCACCTTTGCCGACGGCGAAATCAAGTCGCACTCGCACAGCGTTTTGTACACGGCTTTGCCCAGCGTTTTTATCGAGTTGGCGGGGTTTACGTGCGACAAAATCATCTTTAAAAGTTTGTACACGGGCGAACACAAAGCAAGCGTGATAAGCACGCACACAAGCCCCACTGCGGGGTTCTGTCTTACCGCGATTGCGTTAACCGTTGTGCCCAAAAGCGACGTTTGAGCCGTTAAAAGCAGTACGCACAAAAAGGCGTTCCAAAAGGTAAACACGGGCACTTTTTCTTCTTTAGGCACGTTTATTTCAGAACTTACCGCAAACGCCCCGCTCGACACTTCGTTATTCCATTTTTGCTTGACTGCGGCGCGGTTTGCCGCTAAAAAAAGCATTTCGGCGTTTATTTTTTCTATGCCGTTTTTATTGAACGGCGGCTTTACTATGGTTATTCTTTCAATTCCGCTTTCGATTACTCCGCTCGCGTAATTAGGACCCATAAAAGTGTCGAAACGCCTTTTCATTATGTCGTAATCGTACGAGTGAATTTCGCTGTAATCTTCGTTTAGATATCCCGAGACGCGCTCGGAAAGTTTTTCTTTAAACAAATATTCGGGTTCTATCGTCACGAGATGCCAAATATTCGCCGTTTTGTCGGGGTCGTTTTTGTCAATTCTAATCGCCCTGCCGCGCATTTGGTTTGAAAGCACAAAACTGCCCACAAAACTCGCCATTATAAGCGAATTTATGCACGGCGAATCCCAGCCCTCGCCAAGCAGCGACTTCGTGCCGATTAAAATTTGTATTTTGCCTTGCTCGAAAAGTTTGCCAACGAAATCTACGCTTCTATGGGTGTTGCCTTGAAATTCCACAACGTTATAATTAGTGCCTTGTATTTCTTCGGTTTTGCATTTTTCGCCCGACAAATCGATAAATTTAGGCAAAATCACGAGCGAACCCGAAAGCACGCCTATTTTCGCCTTTGGGCAGCCGCGCCTTACCGACTCGAAAATGCTGACTATGTTTACAGAATTAAATTGCTGTTCAAACGCGACGTTTGAAAGACTCTCTTTTTTAATGTAATCGGTGAGTATAAGCATGCGGAGTTTGTCGCCCAAATTTTCAATTTCGGAAGAGACTATCGTCTTTATGCTTTCAAGTTTGCCCACGGACGAAATGAGCGACCTTTTCAATTTTTCGTTGAGGTCGAGCGCAACTTTTTTCTTTTCGTAAACCGAATTGCTTTTTAAAATATTTATAAATTCAGTCTTTTGCTCTTGCGTAATTAAGTCTCCGTCTAAAAGAAATTGAAGCGCGGTGTCGGCATAACTAATTTTAAATTTAGGCAGCCCCTTTTTCGCCGTCAACGCCTTTACAAGTCGCTTATCTAATTCATAACCGAAACGCGTTAAAAGCACGCAAAGCGCGATATATTCTTTTACCGACGAAAACAACTTATCGTAATCTTTTTCGCCGTTTAAATTGTCGCTCAAAATGCGAAAAATGTCGTTTTTACTCAATACGTCAAGCGTAAACAAGACATTTTCTTTATGTTTTTGAAAACTTGAAATCTCCTCTTTCGAGGGGTAATTGAAGTAAATATAGTCTTGATGCGGGCAAAGCGTATTGCGCCCCACAAGTTCCGGCACGAAAATTTCTTCGTCGATTTCGCCGCAAATTTTTACATATCTGTTCCACTCGGAAAGGTCGGAATCATACGGCGGCGTTGCCGTGAGAGAAATGATTTTTACGTCTTTATCGAGCGCGGAAATAAACTTTTCAAGTGCTTTTTGCCACTCGTTTTTAAGGTGGTGTGCCTCGTCGAGACAAATCGTCTTTATGCCGAACTTTTTTATTTCGGCAAAAATATCCACGTCCGAACAGTCCGCGTCGTCATCGTCGCTTGCGGAAACCTTTTCGACAGCCGTATAAAGTGCTTGATAAGTGACGGAATTAATAATTTTTATATCGTGCAAATTATCAGAAAAAAGCGTTTTAAAGTCGTCGGGATTATCCAAAAACATCTCTTTAAACCTACTGCCCCATTGTCTGCGTATGGCGGTAGTGGGCGAAAAAATTATGCACGGACTGCCTATTCGGCGTATAATTTCAAGCCCTAAAACGGTTTTACCGCTCCCCGGGGCGGCTACTATATTGATTTTTCCGTCCTTTAAATACTTTTCGGTTTTATCTAAAACTCGTTGTTGATAATCCCTAAAAGCACCTTTAAAACGCATTTTGTCTAATGTTTCCATTGAAAATTCCTTTTTTTAGCGAAATATCGCGCTAAAACAATCAAACAGTCCGCCGAATGAGTTTAAAACTCTAAAATCTAAAACGGCGCGGTATTTATTTCAAAAATTTATTATTTAAAATAACAAGCAATTTTTTGAATCGTTTTTTATTATAACACAACAATTATAACACAACAATGCCGATTTTTCAACAAAAAATATCGTTTGCTTGTTTTGCTTAAAATCATTTACCCATAAAAACAGCGGCGAACGATAATAAAATCGTCCGCCGCCCCGCTTTTTAAATTTTTATTTTTTCTTCGATAACGACAATTTCAATACGAATTTATCCAAAAGGTACAACACCGACGGCAAAACTATGGTTATCATTACCACCGAACATACCGTGCCGATACCTATTAAAAGACCGACTGTCGAAATGGAATTTTGGCTTGAAATAAAGTGAATTACAAAGCCGCACACCATTAAAATAAGTCCCGAAGTAAACACCGTGGGCATTGCGGCTTCTACCGACATTTCAAGCGACTGCTTTTTGTCGTAAAGTCTTCTGTCCGCAACGTAATTGCTCGACATTAAAATTCCGTAGTCTATCGTTGCGCCCATTAAAATGCAAGTCGTGACGATATAACTCATAAAGAATACGCCGTGCGACAAAAGTTGAGTGCTCATCGCGATAAATATTGCGCCTTGAATAATAGCCACAAGTATTATCGGCAACGAAATCGACCTGAATATAAGCATTACTATCACGAAAATAGACACGAGCGTAAACACCGTAATGAGCAAATTGTCACGCTTAAACGAGTTTTGCAAGTCGTAAGTAGACACTATTTCGCCCGTGATATACGCGTCGTCGCCGAAAATCGCCTTGACTTCTTTGGAAAGATAATCGACAAATTCAGTCGTAGCCTTGCTTTCGTTGGAAAGGTTTACCGATAAAAGCATACGCGAATAATTTTCGCTTACAAAAAGGTCGTTCGCCTTGTTGACGTCGGCTTGCGCGTCCGCCACCTTGTTGCGGTTTTCATCGCTCATTTTCTTGACTAAAAGCGAATTGGTATCCATATTGTCGCTTATAAAGTCGAGCAACTCGCACGCCATCATGGGGCTTGTCAACCCTTCTCCGTCTTTTACAGCATATTTTATATACACGCCCGAAATTTTGTCTTTAGTAAACGAACCGCTTGCCGTCTGGCTTTTCAACTCGGTCGTGAGCAACAAAAGTTTTTCGTATAACTCGACGTAAGTCAACGCTTTTGTATCCTCGCAATAATTCGCAACGGTAATCATGTCTAAAAGTTGATTACCCGTTTCCTCGGTCAACTGCGATTTTACCACGTCGTTTGTTTTTGCCGTATTAATGGCAAATTCGGCAAACGTTTTGCCTCCTATTTTGCTCGGTCTCAAAATGCCGTTTTGAGTAAAATACATTATGTAAACTTGCTGAATATGCTCGTTAGTGACCGAAATTTCAGACACACTACTCGAAAAAGCGCGCGCAACGTTGCTCAACGCACTTAAAAACGACTCGTAACCGTATTTAGAGTTTATCTCATCGTAAAGCGCGGAGTTTTTCTCTATTTCTTGAATTTTGTTTTCGTCTGTAATTTGCCCGATACTCACAAGATATTTCATAAGCGGCAAATAAGGCGCAGTATCGCTTGCGGGCGCGTGAGCGTAGTCGAAATACTCCATATACAATTGTTCCACTTGTTCGTCGGTTAAATCTTCGCCCATATTTTCGGAGTACCACGTTTTAAAATCGTCGTAACTCATCGCTTTTTCCGCTTTCTTTTCAAATTGAGTAATTGCCGCCGCCAAAAGTCTGAGTCTAAGCACGGTAGAACTGTCAATCATTCCTTTTAAATTTTCGTCCGAAGAAACAGAAATAATATAGTTTAACATTGTTTTAAAGTAAACCGTATTGTCCGTCAAATCGCCGTAAAAATACATTCCGTACAACTGATTTAAAGAGAATTGTTTTATATCCGTCCCTTCAAAAACGCCCGTAGTGAGTTTTGCGTAAAGTTCTTCTACGCTCCACTCGCCCGAGGTAATTTCAGAAACCGCTTTAAGCGTTTTAAGGGGCTTTGAAGTGCTTTCGTCCACAAATTCTTTGGCGTCATCGTCGTTTTCGATTAAATCGTCGGCAAAATTAACAAACTCGTTTAAATTGATTTTCACGCTCGACGGCGAATTATAAAGGTTGTACATCGTGTACAAAAGTCGAGCGTCCGACTCGCTTATATCGAGTTTTTTGACGGCTTTGTCGATATCGTAAACCTCTCTTACCGTGTTTGTGTATGCGGTGTAATTGGTAAACACCGATTTGCCGTCTTTGGTTTTGTAAGCGTAAAGAGCGTCGGCAAGTTTTTGTTCGTTTGCGTAATTGTTTTCCGAATTTTTATAAACGACCACTACGGAGTTATTTTTGCCGAACACTTCAGTAATTGCCGCATTTCCAGACTTTGTGTCTGTAAATAAATAAGAATTTCCCGTTTGCAAAACTCCGCAAAGCACCACTAATATAAGGGCGATAGGCACAATTGCCTTGCTCGCTTTAAACGCGGTTTTACAAAACGCTTTTCCCTTTGGTGCAAACGCCTTTTTGTGTGCCGCTTTCATGGGTCTGTCTAAAATCAGCACCAACGCGGGCAACAAAGTCAACGAAGTTATTGCCGAAATGACTATGCCTTTCATAAGCACTATGCCGATATCGAAACCTATGCGGAAGGACATAAAAAGTAAAGCCAAAAGTCCCGCAATAGTCGTGAGCGCGCTCGCCGAAACGGGTTTCATTACGCTTTTTATAGTGCTAATCATCGCCTCGCTATTGGTTGAATAATTCGCCTTTTGCTTGCGGTAAGTATTTAGCAAAACTATGCTATAATCGATTGAAAGCGCAAGTTGCAAAATCGCCGCGATAGAATTTGTTATGTAAGAAATTTCGCCGAACATTATGTTCGTTCCACGGTTTATAAGCACGGCAACGCCCGACGCGGCTAATAGAATAAACGGCTCTAACCACGACTCGGAAGTGATGAGAAGTATCGCCACCACAAGGCAAAGCGAAATCGCCAAAATGTAAGTCATTTCGTTTGTAATTGCGTCTTGCAAAGCCTGTTTTTCAACGGTTGTACCGCCGTATTCAACTCCGTCGTACCGGCTAAGCGCGGTTTTTATGTCCGCAGCGACTTGCTTGGCGTTTTGAGAATAATCGTCGCCGTCGATAATGACTATAAACAACGCGTTTTCGTCTTTATAATACGCTTCGTCGTACTTGTCGAAATTTACGTTTAACACATTGTCGATGCTTTCGATTTTGTCTTTAATTTCGTCGGCTGTCTGCGTTGAAACGTTTTTCGCCATAACTTGCACACTGCCCGTCATACCGAACTCGTCTTCTATTATGTCGAGCGCGATTTTCGTTTGGGTGTGTTTTCCGAGATAATCGGCGAGATTATAATTTATTGTCACCTTTCCCATGAAAATAGCGGATAACACGCACGCCAACAAAAACAAACCTATTACCGCCCACTGCTTTAATTTGGGCGTGTTTTTTTGTGTTTTCATATTATATTATTTTGCTCCTTTTTGTACTCGAGTAAAAATTTAAACTTAAGTTGCATTTTCGTTTAGATTATAGTATAATTTTCGTATATAAAATTTATCTTTGCTAAATTTTACGTTTGCTTACGCAAACCGCAACTAAAATAAAAATTTTTATTGCAACTCAAATTGCAATATGCGAAATTGCAAACCCTTGCTATCAAGTTTTCAATTTCTTATAGTATAATGTATACGGCAAAAAAATGCAAATAACTAATTTGTGTCTTTAGTAAGATTTCTTACTACTTAATTAAATTTGTAAGGAAATTAAAAAATGAAACAATACAGAAATTCAGAAAGAACTAAAAAATGGATAAGAGAAGCCTTTGTAGAACTGCTTTACGAAAAAAAATCAATTGAAAAAATAACGATAACCGAACTCGTTTCGCGCGCAGACATAACCAAAACCACCTTTTATTATCATTACAGCGATATTTACGCCGTCGCCGAAGAGTTTGAAAACGAATTAATTGAAAAACTTAATCAAACGCTCGAACAAGTAAGTAAAGACAACCCCAAAGATTTTTCTAAATATATTAAAAACGCCTTGACCTTTTTAAAGGAAAACGAAAAGACGTACAAACTTGTGATAAACTCTTCCGACTTAAATATTTTTACTTCAAAACTAAAACTACTTTTTTATAAAAAGATATTGACAACCGTGACAAATCAATATTTTTCTAAAAATGATGAAAAGCGCGCCGTGCAAGCATATTTTATCGCAAGCGCGTGCGTAGACACCACTATACAATATTTAAAAGGAGATTTATCTTCTTCTATCGATTTGGTGGGCGAAGTGATTTTGGAAGCAATTGAAAAACTTTCGTCAAACCCCGCTTCAACACAACCGACAAACTAAATTTGCAACTTATATTTTTTATAAAAGCGGCGCGGAAATTCGCGTCGCTTTATGTTTTTTTGCCATTTTTACCGCATACGTATTGCCTAATGTAGACATATGCGCACGTTTTCATTTAATTTTACTCGCCCGTCGAAACAAAACGACGGGCGGTTTTTTATACGGTTTTTATGCTTTTGAATATCTTATACCCGAGGCTTGCTGTTGTAAACCATTACTACAACGTAAGTCTTGTTTGCCTCGACGACAAAACTTGTAGGACCTACCGTTTCGAGCGGAGTTCCGTTTATTGAAACGGCGTTGTATTCGGGTTCGTGCGAGTATAAACCTTCGCCTTGGTCGCCCACTTTAAACGTATCGCCGGCGTCGCATATGTACGCCCTTTTAAATTTTTGTTTGCCGTTTTCTTCATACAAGCCGATTATCAAAGCCGTATCTTGCGGTTGATTAATTTTTACGTACAACGTGGGATATTCTTCTATCGCGTCGTAGCCGTTGAAAAGTTGAGTCATTTCTTTATCGGTATAAAACGTAAACAAATCCTCATATTCAACGTCGGCATTTTCAAAATCGCGCTCTATAATATAACTCGACGAAAACGCGTTTTTCGCTTGTTCGAGCGTGTATTCTTCGCCGACGAGCGGATAATCGAAATAGCCGTATTCATACCCTTCGACAACCAAACTCAAACGAGCGGTATATACGTTTTCGGTGGTGTCGGTCGTCATATCGAACGCATTGTACTTTTCGGTAGCAAATTCGTATGTAACTAAAGAAACTTCTTCCATTTGTATCGAAACGTTTTTAGTATCGTCGGAATAAAAAGCGTTCATCGTGTAAGTCATAACGCCTTTTACGATTTTTCCGCCGCTTACCGTGACGTTTAACGTTATTTTCTTTTCCGAGCGCAAATATTCGCTGTCTTCACTCCCCATTACCGAGTCTACGCCGTTAATTTCGCGATTAACTATAAGCGAAATCGACTTGTCTTTATTCGTCTTTGTATAAGCCGAAACAATACCTGACTCTTCCTCGTCTTCGCCCCACTCTGCAACCATTTTCTTTAAATCGTTTAACGTTTTTCCTTCAAAATCGGATAAACTCGATACCACTGCGGGCGAATGACGCTTTGTCTCTTCTTGCGCGTAAGACGGGCGCACCCACGCCCCTTCGCGCTCAACCGTATTAGTCTCGTAAACACGCACGCGCTTATTGCGTTGTACTTGATTATCTTCAACAACCTTTACGCACTCTGAATCGGTCCTATAAGGCGTTTCTTCGAGTTTTCCGTTTTCGTCATAACCGTACGACTGTATCATACGCAAAAACTTACTGCCTTCATAAGACTCGGTGGTAATACTTTTCGCTTGGTAAATTTTTTCGCCAAACGTTTGCTTTGACGTACTCGTGCTTACCGTTGTATACGCCCCGTCGTAATTTACGGCGTGATTTAATCCCGCAAGCCAACTTGAAAATTCTTTCGCTTGACTGCCCGAAGAACTCGGCTTTTTGCCGCACGCAACAAACGAACATGCAAATGTAAAACATAAAATCGCCGCAATAAGCGCGGTAATTTTGTGACACCTTCTTTTCATAAATTTTTACCTCCTTAGCCGATTTGCATATTTTAAACCGCAATATTAAATCGGTTTAAATTTGTTTCGGCTTTAAACCCTTTTAAATTTTAAAAACATAATTTATTTACGCGGCGATATATTGTAAATTTATTGTCGCTATATCGTTGACAATTGCCGACACTATATCGCCCGCACTACACTCTTTACTACATTACCTTGCAAACAACCACGTAAATTCTGCTTTCGCTACAAGTAATTTCGGGTCGGCTGTTATCGGTAATTTGCACTCCGTCTGCCTCGATTAGAGGATACGTATCGCCTAAAATCGACGTTTTAAACACGCCGCCCACGTCTTTTAAATAACATAAATCTATTGCGCGAAACTCGCCGAATTCCCTTACGGCGATAACTATCGCTTTGCCCTCTGGCACGATCATTTTTGCGTACAAAGTGTACTCTTCTTCGTCCGCCACAAGCGACGTAAACTCTGTCGTCATTTCTTTATCGGTATAAATTACAAACATATTCGGGTCAACGCTGTAAGCAAACAACGGTTTTGTGCAACCCTCGCCCACGTCGGCTAAATAATTTTTAACGTCCGCCGCCGTAACGGTGCTGCCGATTTTTATTCCGGATAAACTGTAATTATAATTATATCCGTTGATATAAAATTGTATGCTGCTCACGTATTCGTCACGCGTGGTTTCGGTTTCGTCGGAAATTTTATTGTAAGCCTCTTCGTCAAAACTATATCCGTAATACCACGTTTCGTTGTAAGCAGAAACGACTTTTCTTTCGTTATAATTGACGGATTGAGAATTTTCACTGTCGATTTTTATGATACGACCGCCGCTTGCGACCATTTCAAAATGTTTAACGTATAAATCATAGCAGTAATCGTCAGCGGAATTTCTTTCGTCTTTTAATTGAAGTAAAGTGCGGAAAGACAACGAAACGCTGCCGTCGTCGTTGCGCTTTATTGAATATTGATCCAACGAGACAAGCATCGAGTCTTGATAAATACCCTCAAACGCCGCGCTTAAAACCGAGCAAAAATCTTGATAAGTAGTTACTTCTTGATTTACGACAAAATCTCCGAACCATTTAGTTTTAGCGGGCGAAAACCTTACGTAAGAGTCAGCCGTGACCGACGGCTTTTTAAGTGTTCCGTACCTTTTATCCGAAGAATCGATTTTTACTTCTTTTAATCTCAATTTTCCGTCAACGTTGACAAGTTTGAGTGCTTTTGTCTCTTTCATCAACATGACGTCAACGCCGTCTTGAACTTCAGTGAGTATCCAATCATATAAATACCTGTTGCCGAAACGCGTTTCTAATTCAGTGTACGAACCTGTTTTTACGTAAGTCTTTAAATCTTGGTCGTATTCTAAATTTTCGTAATAATATTTATATGAATATTCGTCGCCTTTAAAATTTATAGAATTTTTATAAGCATTATAAAAATCGGAAAAATTTTCTTCAATCGGTATTTCTTGAGTATATCCGCACTCTTTGCAAACCTTTTTGCCGTCTTGATAAATCAAGTTATGCAAGCCCCAATTAAACTGTTCGTTAGGACACTCGTTGCAACCGTGCCAATGCGCTTGCTCGTTGTATTCCCACTCGGGAAGCGCGCCGTGCTCCACTTGGGGCGGAGTTTGATTATATTCTCCGTCGTAAAGCACCCAATATACGCCGCCGTCTTGACACACAAACGAACTATACGACTCGGGTTTTACTCCGTCAACAGTCAACAACGTATAGTTTGTTAAAGTATCTCTGGGGTAAAATCTTTTGCCAGCATCCCAAAGATAAGCGATTTGAAGACCTACCGCATTTTTATCGTCGTAAATATTAGTGACCATAGTGACGACAATTGCCTTGCCCTCGGGCGCGGAGAATTTGAGATAAATATCGTATTCGTCTTTATCCGTAACCACGCTTGTAAACGGCGTAGTCATTTGTTTATCGGTGTAAAGGTCAAACATGCCCTCTTCACTGCCGCTCCTTACAAATTTACCCACGTGAGACAAAAGATCTGCGGTTAAGTCTTCCACTGTAACGGTATCGCCGAAAAGTGCTTCGTCGTAATTAAAAGTCGTGTCGCAACCCTCGACGTATATAGTAAAGTCAACGTAATAAGCGTTTGTCGTATCGTCGGTCGTCGTGTCTATCGCGTCGAGACCTTTTTGGTCGAATTCGTAAGTTATTTCGTTGTCTCTACGCGTTTTTGCGTATGTATTTTTAGACGAATCGGCATAGAAAGTTTCGCTGCTCATTTCGTCTACCGTGTTTATGACTTTACCGTCTTTTACCGTGAGAGAGAAAAAGCCCGTCTCTTTATAAGAATAGTTTTCCTCGTCGGAATAGTCGGTTTGACCTTCGGTAGTATATTTTATAATGAGCGAAACCGAACCGTCGGAATTTTTCTTAAATTCAATCGTATTAGGCTCTTCGCCGCCGTCTTCGGCAAAAAACGCTTTAATGTCTTCGACTAAACTATTTAAGTCATTGCCATTATCTATGCCGTAATCGTCAAGCAATTCGCTCGGAGTAAAATGCAACATTTCGTACGAGAAATAATTAGGGCTTACGTAACTCGCCGATTTGGTATATTCTTCTTCGTCTTCGTCCCAGCCGTAAGTAAACAGTCTACCGCACTTTACGTCTCCGTTTAACGAGGGCTGCAAAACGTACGTAGACTCGTCGTCCATTACGTAATCGCCGCCGTTTTCTGCGCTGTAATGACTGTAAAGGTGATAATACTTTTCGCCGCCATCCCAAGATTCGCTTATAACGCTTTTGTATTTTTCGCCGTTTTCTTCGTTTTCTTCAACGCGCTTTAAGGTAAATTTGCCTTCGTAGTTTAACGTTCCGTCTCTGCCTTTAACCCAATAGGCGGCGTTTTCTTTTTGCGTGTAAGTCTTTTTCTTTTTACCGCACGCGGCAAATGATGAAAAAGAAAACACAAGGACAAGCATCATCAATACAACAACTAATTTTTTCATCGCTCTTCTCCGTTTTTTATTTTATTTTTTTAGTTTAAACCTCTCGGTTTTTTATTTAAACCTTGCGATTTAATACTTATTTATTTCATTTTTTATTTAAGCCTTGCGGCTAATTTCTTTTTAAACCTTGCGGTTTAATATTTTATTAAATTACGCCTTGCGAATTAAAACTTTTACTTAAACCTCGCGGTTAATTTTTTTCCACGCCTTGCGACTTAATATTTTTTTATTTTCCTATTCCCTTTAATTTTCAGAGGAGTTTTCCGAAAATTTAAAATCGAAAGTCATTTCAAGCATTGCAAACAACTGTTTAAACACTCTGTTTGCCGTAGCGACTATATCCATTGCCGCCACCGTTGCGATCGCTTTTTCGGCGACTTCCGTCGGCACGTGATACACATCGAAAGCCATGCGCAAAAATCGCTCGGTTTTTTTCTTTAACGTGAAATAAACGTCGCATCTGCGCACCATAAACGAGCGCATCATACCCGACGAGCCGAGTTCCGCTTCGTAAAAGTCGCTGTCGGTCCAACTCGGGTTGTATTGCGCGAAAAACTTTGCGTTTTCTTTAGCCGTCATTTGACATATATATTCGCAAAGTTTTGGTTGTGTGTACGCTTCGATATAAATTTCGTTTATATTTTCGTTAAATTCGGTAATCGCCAACTGAATTGCCGTCTCAATTGCGTACACAACTACGTCGTTTTCTTTGCCGAGTGCCGAGCGCGCCATTGCAAACTGCTTGTCAAACATAAAGTCAACCAGCGAAAACAACACGCCGTCTTTGGTGTGGAAAGCGTTTTGAAACGTGCCCGCCGATACGTCCGCTTCCTTTAAAATGTCCATCATAGTGGTTTGTTTAAAGCCCTTTTCGATAAACATACGCACGCACGCCGTGAGTATGCGTTTTTGCGGGTCTTTTACTTCTTTTCTCGAAATCATTTTTACTCCTATCGTACTAATTTGGTTTGCATTTTGGGTTACAACCCAATATTAACATATTTTTCAGATAAAATCAACAATTATTTATAAAAATTTAATTTATTTTCATCAAATTTTAAAGGGAATTTAAAAATTTTTTTAAAGGCGATTTAAAAACCGATTAAATGCGGCGCGATTAAACGATATTAAATACAAATTTTTTAGCATTGACAAACAAACCCGACTAAAGTATAATTAAAAATAAATAAATCGGCGTAAATTTAATTTTGACTGCGTTTTTTAAACTTGAATTAAGGATTACGCGGTAAAATTAAGCCGAAAAGACAAAGGAGTTTATTTTATGCGTATTTTGCTTGCCGAAGACGAACAGGCTCTTGCGAAGGCTATTGTAAAGATTTTTGAAAAAAACAACTACTCTGCCGACGCCGTGTTTAACGGAGAAGACGCGCTTTTGTATATTCAATCGGGCAATTACGACGTAGCCGTGCTTGACATAATGATGCCCAAGGCAGACGGAATTACCGTGCTTAAAAAAGTAAGGCAGTCGGGCAACAATATACCCATTTTATTGCTTACGGCAAAATCGGAAATAGAAGACAGAGTTTTGGGTCTCGACAGCGGCGCAAATGACTATCTTCCAAAGCCTTTCGACACGAGAGAACTGCTCGCCCGCATACGCGCAATTACACGTACCAAAGCCGAAACGGACACAAAACTTAAAGCGGGCAATATTTCACTCGACAGAACGACCTTTGAACTGTCTTCCCCGTCGGGGAGTTTTAGACTGACGAATAAAGAATATCAATTGCTTGAGTATTTTATGTCTTATCCAAAAAGGGTTTTGTCCACCGAGCAAATAATGGAAAAAGTTTGGGGATATGACAGCGACGCCGAAATAAACGTCGTGTGGGTGTACATTTCTTACTTACGCAAAAAATTGTCCGCGCTTAACGCCGACGTGCAAATAAAAGCGTCGAGAAACGCGGGATATTACTTGGAGATTTGCAATGATAAACAAACTTAAACGTAAATTTATAGTCCTCGCCACGGTGTCGATACTCGTGCTTATGACCGTGCTTGTGGGGATTATGAATATAATAAATTATTCGGTCGTTATTAAAGAAATCGATTCGACGATAGAGGTTTTGTCTCACAACCCCTTTCCCGATAAAGACAACCCTCCCGACAAAAACGACCCGATAGGCGGCGATGCGACCGACAGCGGCTCTTTAAACGACGGTTCTTTAGACGGCGTTTCCGACAGTGGTTCTTTAGACAGTGCCGCGCAAGACGAAAATTCTTCAAACCAAGCCGACGCGAGCAGCGACAATACCCCGCCCGATAAGCCTCAAAACAGCGGAGAAAACTTTATGCCGAGCGGTATGTCGCCCGAAGTGCCTTACGAGTCGAGATTTTTTACCGTGACGATATCGAGCGACGGAAACATAATAAAATCGGACTTTTCAAAAATTTTGTCCGTTGACGAAAACACGGCAAACAAATATATAAAAATCGCGCTTAAAAGCAAAAACTCAAAAGGGTTTGCAAAACAATTCCGCTATTTAAAAAAGAGCGACGGACGGCAAACCGACATAATTTTCCTCGACTGCGGGCGAAAATTGGACTCGTACAACGCATTTTTGTGGACGAGTATAATCGTCGGCTTCGGCGGTTGCGTGATAGTTTTTGTCGTTTTCCTTTTAATTTCGGGCAAAATAGTAAAACCAATTGCCGAAAGTTATGCAAAGCAAAAGCGGTTTATATCCGACGCGGGTCACGAAATGAAAACCCCGCTCACCATTATAAACGCAAATCTCGATTTGCTTGAAAGCGACGAAAAAAGCGAAGAACTCGACGAAATTCGCAAGCAAACCAAGCGAATGACTCAACTTACAAACAACCTCGTTTACCTTTCTAAAATGGAAGAGTCCGAGCATACCGTCAAAAAAATAGAAATGCCCCTTTCGGATATTGTTTTAGAGACGGCAAATTCGTTTAAGTCGCTGTCTTTAACTAAAGAATTAAACTTCACCGCCGACATTACGCCGAATATTTCCATTATCGGCGCGCCCGACGCAATAAGGCAACTGACGTCGATATTGCTTGAAAACGCAATAAAATACTCCGAAAAACGCGGAACTGTGCAAATCAAACTTACTTTAAACAAAAAATCGGCGGTTTTGACCGTGTTCAACACGACCGAAACGCAAATAAACAAAGACGATTTGCCTTACGTTTTCGATAGATTTTACCGCACCGACGCATCGAGAAATTCATCTACGGGCGGCTACGGCATAGGGCTTTCTGTTGCAAAAGCCGTTATCGAGGCGCACGGCGGAAACATTAAAGCGGAAACCGAAAGCGGCAAAGATTTTTTAGTAACTGCGATTTTACCGTTAAAAGCGTGATTATCTCGCTTTAACACCACCACTCTAAAAGCGCACGCTAATATCACCCCGCTCTAACACCGCACGCATAATGCCGCCCCCAACACCACCCATTTGACACCGATACAATAATACTTCACTTACTAATATCGACATATTGATTTCGGTGCGCTTATAAAACCGCTTTTAAAACCTTTTTATAAATAAGCGCGGCAAAAACTCAAACTAAATAAAAATTTTTAAAAACTCGGCAAAAATTTTTCGCCGAGTTTTTAAATTTTAAAGTAGATTTAAGTATTAAGCGTTAAACTGTAAGCATAAAAACACGGGAGGTACGCTATGATAAGTTACGTTTTTAAACGATACGAGTTGAAATATTTACTCGACGAAAAGCAATATATCGC
>CAKQKQ010000026.1 GCA_934249265.1 uncultured Clostridia bacterium
CACTTCGGGGTCTTTCATGCTGTATACCGTTGCGCCGACTTTTGTCCAAACGTCTTGTTCGAACTCGCCGTCCGTGCCCGTAAATACAACGCCCCAACGTGGCATAGTGAATTTTTCGCTTTCTTCGCACCACTTCACGTAATAATCGGTCGTTTCGCTAATACCTATATTCGAGCCTGCCGAATTGCCCAAGTGCGGCATATTTCCCGCCACCAAGACAAAGCCTTTATCGGTGAAATATTTTGCCGTGTTTGCAAAACCCGTCGAGGGCAAAGCGACTACTAAATAACCCGCTTTCGCTATTTCAAAATTGTAATTTCCGTTTATCGAGCCGATTATATAGCCCAAGTTTTCAAAACCGTCGAGCATAAACGCCTTTTCTACGAAATATTCTCTGTCGTCGAATAAAAGCGCGCCGTCGCCGTACTTTCTTACTGCGCAAGTCGTGTTTACCACAGCCATATTATCGAAAAGCGTATCGTCGCCGTGCAAGTTTTTGCTTAAAACAACTTCGTCTAAATTCGGATAATTAAAATCGATCATTCCGTAAGAGCCGTCTTCGTGTATTTGCGCAAAAGTCATCGTGCGCATCCATCTTTCGCCCAAATCGACATGGAAACGCCAATGCGAATTTGAAAAATCTTCGCCCGCGCCCGTGTTTCTCGACGAACAAGCAACCGTCATATTTCCCACGTCTTTGCCGCCGATTAAATCGTAATCGACGAATATTTTAAGCGTAACTCCGTCATAACCGTCTTCGCCCAAAGTCCTTGCTTGACTACTGAGAGCAAGTTTTCCGTTTTGTATCAAACTGTCGAATATACTGTCTCCCCACGAAGTCGTGTTTGCGGCATATTTAGCCCAGCCCGTAAGCGTCAACGGGTTTACCAAAACGTCAAAACTCTCGCCCGAAATTATGCTCGTTGCCGTGGTTTTTGCTTGAAGGATAATTTCCACATTGTCGCTCATGCCTATCAAACGGTCGTCCGTTTCGCCCGCTTTGGGAGAAATAATTTCGTCGTCCTCGATGTCTACGGTGATTTCAAAAGCCTTTTCGCCGTAATTAAAATACCAATTGTAGTTGGCGGTATTCGTGTAATTTTTGATGAAATACCTTAAATTATTTGCCTTTTCTATATATTTATTGGGTATTTTAACTTCAGTCATCTTTGCTCCGCAATAAACGCAACTCGTGTGCTTTAAACCTTCTTCTTGTGCCGTCGCGTATTTATCTATTGTGTAAGTTTCGCTTTCTTTGTGGTTTACGTTTACTTTTAACTCCGCTTCCGCTTTGTTCCAATTTTGGCTTTCTTCAACCGTAAACGTAACGGTATATCGCCCAGCCGTCAAGTGGTCTTCTTTGTCCCAAACTTCTGTTACTTGACCGAAATCGCTCGTTGCGACGGGCAATTCTATATGATTACACCAACAATTTAACGGAGTTGTATCTACCGTAATCACGGGTGTTGCCTTGTTTATTATAAAAGTGTAATTAAGGTTTTTAACGCTGCCGTCTTCCCATTTCGTCTTTAAGGGGTCGTTAAGCGTCACGGTTACGACGTAAGTGCCCGCGTCGATATGCGTGCTGTTAGTCACGACGTAATCGTCGCTTTGCTCTATTAAGTAAGTCTTTTCCGTTCCGTCGTAAGTGTAAACCGTCGTGTCTTCGAGCGGTTTTTCGACTTCTCTTTTTACCGTCGCGCTTACGTAAGTAATTTTGTAAGTAGTCTCGAATTTATCGTTGCCTCTTTCGTAAATTACTTTTACTTCGTATTCTCCCTCGGCATTTACGTTGACGAGCGAATAGTCAACCGTGTACTCGTCGCTTGTAAGTTGCCTTTTTACGCCGTCTTCTTCAAACTCGACGATTAAATCGTCGTAAGTAAATTCTTCGCCGACTTCAAAGACCGTCTTCGTCGCTTTAACGTATAAATTCGTCTCGATAGTTACGCCGCAGCCGTAGCCGACAAGGCACAAAATCGACAACGCCGTCAATACGACAATTGCAAATTTTCTCATATTTTACCTCCGTTTATCTTGTTTTTATCTTTACCTTTTACCTTACAGCCGTTTTTGTTTACATTCGCCCGTAAAAAGACGCTTGTTAAACTCGGCTTGTAGTTTTGCGATAAAACCCAACGCTAAAATAAATTGTAAACCTTTGCAAGCAAGGTTTTAATTATTTATATTGTATACTATATTTTACTTGTTTTCAATATAAAATTTTGGCAACATTACGACCAATATTTACTAAATTTTTAAACCGAATTAATTTTTTCAACTATTGACACTTACGATTTTTAATGTTATCATTATTTTATGAAAAACACTTTAGACAAAGAAAACAAAATTACAAACACCGAAGTTTTAGCGCAAGACGATTTGCGCGATTTAACAGGCATTCCCAAAATAAATTCTTTTGAATTTGCCGCGTTTAGAGATGACGATTGCGATAAAATCGTCAATGCGTGCCAAGCACTCGGCAATAAAGAGAGGTTTTGCATACTCAAACGTTTACTCTTAACGCCCATGACTTTGGTGGAAATTGTCAACGAGTTCGGCTTGTCCAACTCTTCGGTAATGTACCACTTAAAACTGCTTATCGACGCGGGGTTTGTAAAGGCGTCGTATTTACCGTCGAAAAAAGGCAAGACGCAATTGTTTTATTCCTCTTTATACGTGTTGAATATCGATTTTTTCAAAAAAGTGTTTACACCCGCTTTCTCGACGATAAGAAAATCAGTCCCCGTCGGAGCATACACCGACGCGTATTTCGACGCCAATTTCAGAATAAGAGACAAAGACACGAATATGTGTTTGCGCTTTAATAAAAACGACGTGTTCAACAACCAACGTTTTAACGCTAACTCGCTTTGGACAGAGTGCGGATTTGTGGAATACTCTTTTTCAAACGATTTTATCGACGAAAACAATATTTCAAAATTGAAAAGAATAGATTTTTCTGTGGAAGTTTGCTCCGAAGTGTTTTTATACAGAAACGACTATAAAAGCGAAATTTTCTTTTATATAAACGGGATAGAATTGTGTTCTTTCATATCTTCGGGCGATTACGGCGAAAGGCGCGGCAAATACACTGAAGAAATTATACCGCCGACTAATTCTCAATACGGAAATTACGTAAACGTTGCGGTGACAAACGAGGGCGTGCTTTTAAACGAAAAACTTGTAAATACCGCCGTCACTCTTTCGGATTTGCATTTGATTAAGGACAATAAAATCAAATTTAAGTTGGGAAATAAAAAAGATTCTCCGCAAAACGGAGGGTTTAATATCTTCGGCAAAGGCATCGGCGAACACAATATCGATATCGAATTGGCTGCCGTATTTGAAGAATAATTTATTGAGCAGGATTTTAACGCGATTTCCGAATATTTGATAATTTGTTTTTAATATTTATAATACTTTTAGCCCCGACCAACTCGTTGGTACGGAAATAATAACTTTTTAATAAATTTTCTCGGCAAAAAATGGCATTTAATTAATTGTCGATTTTAAAAATGCCGAACGATTACCGTCTTTTTACACGCAACCGCGCTTAACTTAATAAAAAGTCGATTTGCAAAACGACAGATTTATATTTGTAAACGACCGACGTATAAAAATTATTTAATTTATTTCTACCGTTTAAACGACAAAAAACTGTTTGAATATAAAAAAACCGCGCTCTGCTCGAGTACGGTTTTTATTCTATGAGTTTTTGTTATATTGTTTTTTATTGTGTGATTTTTTTATTGCATTGATTTGTTATTTATAAGGTGTCGTTTTCAACATCTTTAATTTTCTTTGCGGGAACACCGCTCATTTTCCTTTGTAGATTATTGTTCTTTATGTTTTTCTTGGGCGTTCCTATAAAAATAAAAATCACATTTATCACTGCCGCGCCCTATCGTGCCTTGCCTCTCGAAAGTAATGCCGCACATATCTCCGTAAACGCGGTCGTCACTAAAACAGAAAGTGCTCGTCAGTTCTTTGCAACCCAAAAGTTCGCAATACTTTGCATAAGGGCATTGCAAAACGTCAACCTTATAATGCTTGTTGTCGTATTCGATTTCCTCAAATTCAAACCCCGCATCGCCGTTGAACATAGTGCCGACCATTTTATGAAAAATCTTAAAAAACAACGGGCGAATAAAAGGTATCTTCGTTGCGACATGCAAACGCTTTCTGTCGGGTTCTACGCCAATTTTTACAGCGTTTTCTATCAATGCTATGGCTTCTTCGCGAGGGATATATTTAATCATCTGCAGATAAATAGCCGCACGCGGGAAAATCATACGCTCGGTATGTACTTTTTCCTTTTTTGAAAGCCCTTTATACTCGTCGCACCATTTATTGCAAAGGTTTACCGCATCGTCAAGTAAAACGTCGGTCTGCTTATCGCCGATTTTCTTACTTACTTCATTCAAGAGAAATGAAAACCCGCCAAGTTTTTTATAATACCTTTTATTGATCATAGTTTTATTCCCTCACGCTCGATTGTAAAACGTCTACTCTTTGTTTGGCTTTAAACTTGCTTTTTCGTAATAGATTTTACAATTACAACTATTTTTTTGTATGATTATACTACATTCAGTCAAATTTTTCAAGTCGTATATATAATGCGTTTTTAGACGAAAAAAGCCGACACCGCTATTTCCGCAAAATGTCGACTTTTTATTATGGAGCTACTAGGCAGACTCGAACTGCCGACCTGCTGATTACGAATCAGCTGCTCTACCGACTGAGCCATAGTAGCAACAAGTTACTTAATAAATATATAACATTAATCGAAAAAAAGCAAGCAATCTGATTAAAATTATTAAAATTTTTTAAAAAAGTCATTTTTTTTCGCAAAGTGGTTTAATTTGATTGAAAGATTTAAAAAATCGTGCTATAATAAGCAAGCAATTTAATTAGAAGACATGGAAACGTATCGAAGAGGTCATAACGGCCCTGACTCGAAATCAGGTATACAGCAATGTATCGTGGGTTCGAATCCCACCGTTTCCGCCAAGTGAAACTCGTTTGAACTTTTGAGGTTCAAGCGAGTTTTTCTCGTTTTTGGCGGTTGTTTTGCTCTTTTTTTCGATTTTTTCGCCTATACCGGCAAGCAAATCGTCGGTATCCTTTCTTGTTATCGCCGCCGGGTGATTTGTATCGGTGTTATAGAAAATCAGAATCTTATCGTCGTACAATACGACGCGATTTATAAACGAGTTGAAAAACTCGTTTTTTTCTTGGTCGTTTTCATATTTTCTATGGACAAAGAAATTCAGAAACGCCTTTACTTTATCTACTTCGAGCGGTTTTATCTGTTTTGCCTTTTCAAACGATATTTTCGCTTCTAATTCGTCCTTTTGCGCTTCAAGAGCAATCAGTCTGTCTTTTGCAGATTTCGTGATTAAGCCCTGTTCTATGGCGGATAAAAGCGAATTTATCGCCTTTTCTTTGCCTTTCAATTCGTTTTCAAGATTTTCAAGCGTTGCCGTTTTCGTTATTTCGGAATTGAATTTCGTTACGACCTGTTCGGCGACATCTTGTATCACCTGCGGCTGTAAAACGTAATCAATCGTTGTTTTGAAAACCAAATCTTCCAGTTCCTGTTGTCTGTAACTTTTCTTATTGCAACGGTGTTTGTTTTTCTTACGTCCAAAACATTTATAATAGTGGTGAAGTTTGCCAGTCTGGCTCGTTCCCGTCTCGGCGGTCATCAAACTTCCACAGTATCCACAAAATAATTTTCCGCTTAAAATATACGGCTTTCCGCTCTTGGTTGCTCTCGGTTTGTGCTTGTGTTCGTCCATTATTGCGTTACAATCGAAAAACAACTTTTCATCCACGATCGGCGGAATTACGTTTTCGTAAATAACTCCGTGAGAATTATAAACGCCTATGTATTTTTCGTTACGGATAATTCTCGCAAAACTGTTCATATTGAACGGCGAACCGGCTTTTGTCTTTATGCCTTGCGCATTAAGTCGGTCTATAATTTCCTTTGCTTTCTCGCCGTTTTTCTTTAATTTTGCCTTGTAATTCGCGCTGTCGTAACGGTTGCGGGCAAATCTGTCCAACTGATAAACGAGAACGTAATCGAAATTTTTCTTCTTGCTGTCCTCGATCATTCTTAAAAATTCGGGGCGTTTATCCGTCGTTCCCGTAAGCGCACGGTCTATGTATTCGGCTATCACGAGATAATCGTTGCGACGGGCATAGTCGTAACATTCGCGAAGTTGTCCTTCGATTGACTGTTCGGTCTGACTATGAGAACTGAATCTTGCATATATAACGACTCTTTTTTTCATTTTATCTCCTTCTTCCCGAATACGTTTTCGGGCGTAAGCGCGTCGATATTGCCTCCGCCGTTTACAAAATCGAGCAGTATTCCGGCAAGAATATCCGCGCTTGTTTTTATTCTTTCTTTCGGCAGGTCGAGCCTGCCTTTTTCAATTTCTCCCGTAGCAAACGTTATTTCTACGGTGTTGTCTTGCATCCGCTTCAATCGTCATTGTTATTGCGCGGATACTATGTTCTCTTTCCCGGTGGCTGTTATGTTCTTTCGCCATTTGCCGCAAAATCCTCCTTTAAGATTTTCGCGCAGCGGAAACACAGCCCGTCGATAGCCTTGGGTTATTCGGCTTGCTCGGTTTCGTACGCGAATTATTTTTTATTCTTTTCTTCGTTAAATTTTTTCAGTTCAAACTCGAAAAAATCGTCGTAGCCGTCCACCATCTTACCGAGATTCACATCTTTCGACGCCACCTCGTCAAACAATGCCTTGTAGCCTTCTTCTATGAGTTGAACTTTTGTATAGCCGTATCGTTTCAGAAAGTCGTTTATTTCTTCCGCGAACGCCCTCGGAACGCTTGTTCCCCAAACGATACTTTTTGCCTTGCGTTCTTCTTTGTGCTTATCCTCGTACCTTTTGTCCTTTTCACTTCTCGATTTTGCCATAGCGTAAAACCTCCGTAAATATATCATCGTATCAATACGACGATTATATTTTACCGTATTTACTTATCGAAGTCAAGCTCTTTTCTGTGAACAAAGGCATAAAGAGTGCAAAATTTTTGTTTTAGAGTAGCGATTTTTTCGTTCTGAGAAAAGTCGGTTTCCGACTTGTTCAAGCCTGCGATTTTCCGATAGTTTGGAAAATCCTTATCCTGCTTGTTTTTTGGAGTCGAATACCTAACTATTTTCTTGTCGATTTCGCGTTATTATCCTTTGCAGATTCTTTAACTTGTGTTTGGCTTCATCGTTTTCACTCCTTATTTCGATTGTTTTTTCAATTATCCCTTTATGAGCAACAGCCGAGAAACTTCTCTCTACTATTATTGGAAAGTTACCGACTGTCTGGCGGGGTATTTTACAAAAGTTTTTCTAAACTCCATTCACTAAATATGGACATTCTTATTCCGTTTTGTGAGAGTGTTTCGCAAAAGCATTTTACCCCCTCACTATTATTGGAAAGTTTTAAGCCGTTTGTTGGGGTGTTTCACGAAAATTTCACAAAAAGAATTGCCAAAAAATTTTCCCCGACATCCGCATATAAAAAGGAAGTCTGACTATTGCCACACTTCCTTTTTTGATTAAATATATATTTGCAGGTAATTTTCGCCGATAGAAATCAGGTGTTCCCCGTCTGTCGTCTCACTTATCTTCTCTCAAACTCTTGTAAATCTCACTAACAAAAATACCGAGAACCTCTTTCTTCATTTCGTCGTTAGAAAGAAGCAACGAGAAAAAGTCTTGATTTTGCGAAAGTCCTTCGATAAGCGCGTCGTCGATACCGTCGAAATACGAAAATGCAAAATCGCTTTCCGTGTTCGCTTTTGCACTCTCTTTGAGTTTTTCAGACTTCATCATCAAGTCTTTGATTTGAAGCATTGCCTTGATTACAATGTCGTTATCGTAGGTTTTGCCCGTTTTACTGTTAATTTCGTCGATAATCTCCGAAAGCCGCTTCACCTTATCTTCGTTCAGATTAAAGTCGTCTGCCGTTGGCAGTTTCACTATCGGATCGGGCGTAACTTTGGTTGTTTTATGCTCTTCGCCTTTCTTCTGAATAAAGTTGTCCGCTTTAATCTTACCCGATAAATCGAACCCGCCGCCCGGCTGAGAAATATTCACGAACGACACGAAATAAGTCAGAAACAAATACTTTTTATGCAGTTCCACATCCTCGAAACATGATACCTGTATCAAAAACTCGTAGAAACGGATAAAATGCCGCACAACCGACATAATCTCGATTTGTTTCATCAAATCGTATTCTTTCAGTTTTTTCTCGGCGCGTTGCAGATAGAAACGCAACTGATTTTTATCTTTCGCTTCGATAATCTTTTTGTAGATAATCTCCGCCGCCATATTCACGTCGTAAGGATCTAAAATCATATATCCGTCAAGTTTTGATTCCAAATCGTATACTGCCGTCGGCGTAACCGAATTAGCGAGCAACGTCGTGGTATAATACGGAGCAAACGCCTTAACAATATCGTCGTATGTATTAACGAAATCAAGAATAAAGGTCTTTTTCTCGAATGGCGGACAGATACGGTTCAAGCGCGACAACGTCTGCACCGCGTTCACCCCGCGCAATTTTTTCAAAACATACATTGCGCAAAGTTTCGGTTGGTCGAAACCCGTCTGATACTTGTTTGCCACAAGCAAAACGTTGTAATCATCCGAATCAAACTTTTTCGGCAATTTATCTTCCGCAAAACCATTCAGCAGCGTTTCTGTGTATTCTGTTTCGTCGTCGGGCAGTTTTACCTTACCCGAAAACGCCACAAGCGCATGAATACCCGCATAACCTTTCTTTGTAACGTAATCTTCAAACGCTTGGCGATATTTCACCGCGCTCGCGCGAGAAGCCGTTACCACCATCGCCTTAGCCATTCCGCCGAGTTCTTGTAAAACCGTCGTGCGGAAATGTTCGACAATCACTTCCACCCTTTGCGCGATATTCGTTTCGTGCAACTCAACAAACCGCGCGATTTGTTTTTTTGCTTCCGCAGTCTTGTATTTCGGATCTTCCGAAATTTCTTTGTTCAACCGATAATACGTTTTGTATTCGGTGAAGTTCGCAAGCACGTCTAAAATAAAGCCTTCTTCTATCGCCTGTTTCATCGAATATAAGTGGAAGGCTTCTTTTTGCCCTTTCGCGTTCAATCTTCCGAACAAGTCCAAAGTTGTTGCTTTTGGCGTGGCGGTAAAAGCAAACATAGAAACGTTCTTTTGCTTGCCGTTTCGTGCGATCTCGTCCGCAATCATATCCTGCGTATCTACTACGCCCTCTTCAAAATCGACTTCGCCCGCGCCGAGCGTCATTGTGATTGCCGCCATATCCTTGCCGGCGGTGGAAGAATGTGCTTCGTCGATAATCACGGCAAAAGTCTTGTTTTTCAGGTTTTTCACCGTGTCTACGATATACGGGAATTTCTGTATCGTCGTGCCGATAATCTTGATATTACTTTGAAGTGCCTGCGCAAGGTCTGCCGACGAACACTTATCGTCCATTACCTTGATAAGCCCCGCTTTGTGTTCGATGCCGCGCACAGCGTTCTGCAACTGTCTGTCCACCACCACGCGGTCAGTACAAATAATGATATTATCGAAAACGATTCTATTTTCTTCGTCATGGAGAGAAGAAAGTCTATGCGCAAGCCACGCAATGGAATTCGTCTTGCCAGAACCCGCACTGTGCTGAATTAAATAGTTTTGCGAAGTGCGATTCAATCGAACGTCCGATACCGTTTTGCGGATAACGTCAAGTTGATGATAGCGCGGGAAAACAACCTTTTCTTTCACCGTAGTTTTACCCGTCACTTCGTCTGTTTCTTCTTTACGTTCGATAAAGATAAACTCCGAGATAAGGTCTAACACCGTATCTTTTTTGAGCATATCTTCCCACATATAGTAGACGGAATATTTGTCGGGATAAACGGGATTGCCCTTGCCCGCGTCTATTCCGTTGCCGCTACCCATATTGAACGGCAAAAAGAACGTACCGTCATTCGCAAGACGCGTCGTCATATACACTTCTTGCAAATCCATTGCAAAGTTGACGATACACCCCGCCTTGAAATAGAACAACCGCGTTTTGGGGTTTCTTTGCGTGCGGTACTGTAATATTGCATCTTGATAACTCTGCCCCGCGAAATTGCATTTGAGTTCAAACGACATAATCGCAAAGCCGTTTAAGAAAATCACAAGGTCGATTCTCTCGGAATCGCTCGCCCACACTTCTTCCATTACGGAAAAGATATTTTTATTGTATTTTGCAAGCAGGTCTTTGTTGAACGTCGTTGCGGGCTTGGTGTACATAAGGTCTAACTTGTACCCCGCGATTTCCACGCCGTGTTTCAAGACGGATAACAGACTGCTTTTCGCTTTCGTGATTTCAGTGTTGATAAAGTTGACTACCGTATCTTCGGTAACGTCTTTATACACCTTGCGGATCTGCGCCATCGTTTCGGGCTGAGTATCGTCAAGGAACTTGAACAGCATTTCACGGTCGATAGCAAAATTACGGTCGAACTTCACGTTTTTCCGCTCTATGTAACCGTTTTCGCTCACGAGTTTATCTATAATAAACCGCTGATATTCTTTTTCGGATAAAATATTATTCATTGGTTATTCCTCAATTAAAATAGGCAATGCTAAATTATTTATTAAATACTTACAGCGAAAGCCTTGATATTCAGCCCCTTTTTCTGTAGTATATTTTGCGGGCAAATCTTCCATATGTAAATTTAATTTACATTCAATCGTGTATTTATTCCCGATAATATCTTCTACACAAATTAGTAATTGCTTTAAAGGCTTTGCAAAAATAATCCATTGATTCTTTGTTGTTTGAATTTGACAAACAGTATTTACCTCTAACAACTGTTGATTATCGAATTTACAAAATTTATTATCTAATAGAATTCCTCGCAACAGTAAGTTGTGTGAAGAAATATTTTTCACTATAAAATTATTAATATTGATTAAATAAAAAATATTTTTATCCATAAGTGCTACGGACTTTTCATCATCAAGATTCAATGATTGTTTTATATAACTGTTTACCACATCAAAAGGTTGTATTCCAACAACTAATTTTAAATAAGGCATGTGAATTTTTCTTTCTTCTTCTTTCCTTTCTTTTTCAATACGTAATATTTCTTTATTCCTATCGGCGTCGCCTTTACGTATCGTCCACGCAACCCCCACAAGAGTAAATAAACCACCATAAATAGCCGCCAATATTGTCGTTACAATTTCACGTAGACTGTTATCTATTGTAATCTCACCATTTAATATAATTTGCTTACCTGGAATTATATATATCAGATAAATAGTCAACGCAACACCAACAACAAAATCTTGTAATATACCCCATTTTTCTAATGTATGTTTTTTATTGTTTGATATAAACGCCAATGTTAAATTATACAATATTATTAATAATAGTAGTCCACCAAAAATAAATTTACAAATAGTATTTTTTATTATAAATGACATATAAAATAAATCAGCCAACCAATAATAACAACAAAGTTTGGTAAAAACTATCTCACTATGCTTTTTTTGAGTATTGTTTATTATTTTTGATTTTACTGTTCCCAATAAACAATTTAATCCTATAGGAATAATTACAAAAACAATACCAAATATCAACCATTTCCACCACATTATTCTATCTCCATATATTATTATTTTAATATTGCCACAATTAAAGAAGCAATCGCTATTACTGTAGATATGAAAAACGACACGAAACCACGAATTCTGGCAACTTTTGCTTCTTTTTGAATAGATATTTCTCTCTTTTCAAGTTGCACTATTTGTTGTTTTTGCATCTCATTTTCTTCTTGCAATACTTTAATTTGCTCATTGCCTTGCTGCACTAAAAACTGCAATTCTTTTATAATCGGTGCATTTGATTTTTCTAATTTTCTTTCTTCGTCAAGTAGTTGTTGCCTTTTCTCTTTTTCCTCTTCTTCTATCGCTCTACGCAATTGTATAGATGAACAAAAATTATTATCTGCAAAACTTATATCCATTTTATACGACCTCCTTTTTGCCAGTAACGTATTCGTAAATGAGCGATTTTTTGTAGCCATCAAGCGTTTCGATTTGCGATTTTTTATCTGCGATAATCTCGTTTGTTCGAGAAATTTGTTTATCGATATAATTTACAATATTATTCTGCTCATCTATCGGCGGCAACGGATATAGCAATTCGGCAAGTTTGTTCCACCTCAAATCGCAAGAACGTACTCTGATTCCCGTCGATAAAGCCGTAAAAACTTCCCCATACGCCATACTTCTCAAATAATACATTATGTATTTTTTATTTTGCTTTGTATTTAAGACGTTTAGAACAGGTGACGCTTTGCCCCTTGAATCCGAGATGCCGATAGCACCAGCAAAACCATCCATTCCGTGAACAACCAAATCTCCGACATCAACGCCTTGATAACCAATTTCTTTGTCTGCCATCGTAAAACCATCTTCTCGACGATTACTGCGAAGCGTAACCTCTCCATCTCTGAAACAGGTTATAACACCGTCATCTTGCTTTACGGGTTTAGACATATAACGAAGAATATACTTTCCCTTTTTCTTTGTCCAATGAGTTGGAAATTGTCCCACCCAAGGAATGCCGCTGTCTTTCATCGGGGCAGACGGGTTCAAACCGTGGGTAACGGCTTCGGTGATGACAGAACGCTTGTACTGTTCAAGCGTATCAATCTGCGCTTGAATATCCACTTTCAATCCGTCAATCTTCCCGCACTCTCTATCCAAAAACTCTGCAATCCTTTGTTGCTCATCAAGTGTCGGGAAAGGAATAGATAATTCAAGCAAATCTTTTGAATTAAGATTGCTTCTGACACCTGCATCTCCTAACGCATTGAATATTTGATTTTTCCATAGCATAAGAAAGTATTTCTCCGCAAATGCGGGCAATACCCTCTTATTGCTTTTCAAAATAATATATGCGGGTGAAACAAGCCCTAAATACGGAGATAATCCGACACGGCTTGTAGACACATTCTGCAAATCAATAAGTTTGAACACTAACTCATCTGGACGCAAAATTTGATAGGTTTCAAATTTTTCAGGTTGTAGTCCATTACTATCGTCTTTTGATCTTTTAATAACGCCATTCATAGTCAACGCTAAACGTTCATACCGATCGGACATACACCCTGCAATTTCTTTCGTATTAACAAAACAGTATTTTGCACGTTTTACACTCCACTCTTTGGGTATTTCTCCTACCCAAGATATTCCACTTTCTTTCATCTCTCGCATAATTAACCCTTTTTAATCTTACCGTATTCTGCTATCAAATAGTTTACAAATGCACTACAACTAACAAGCATAAATTTTGCTTCTTCAAAAGACACTTCGCTGACAAAAAGCCCTTCGGCATGCCTTATTCCGCCCTTATCATTGTTTGTATAAGCATATAATTTTTCAAAAGCCGATTTCAATTGTCCTTTTAAATTGCATTTACTTTCTAATATTTTTAACGCCTCACCTAACGTTGCATTTTTCTTATCGGCTATAATACAACAAATTGATTCAACAGCACTTATGCTTTCTTTGATACAATTTTTATAATCTTTGTGTTCTCGGTCAGCAAGAAAGCCTACCGCCTTTTCAATATGCGCTCTGCAACCGTTATACGGATTAAGGCATGCCTGCTCTATTTCATTTGTTTCATTTTTATCCGTAATTGCAACTATCTTTTCATTTACAAAACGATAACCGACATATTCTTTTTCAAATAGGAGATTAAACGATTTACTTAAATGTTTTTTATATGAATAGCAATTGCCATTTATCCAACCATTTATATACCATAAAACATCAAGGACTTCATTATGTTCAGCATTTTTTATTACCTCTTGAATGGATACAAAAACTCTTCGCCAACTAAATTTCCGATCTTTTTCTATTACAATACTTTTATTGAATACATCTGAAAGGAGTGCTTTACAAAAACAATTTTCCTCTTTTTCATTGTATACCACCCCGCAACTAATCGGATCGTCAAAAATGGTTTCTAAAATTTCAAAAAGTTTGTTGCTAATTTGTGTTCTTGTTCTTTCATCAAAATCATCATATTGCATTTTCATTACACATTTTGACTTACCTATAGACTCACTGAAACAATTCCTAACATTTATCATTGATTTTCTTTGTCCATTTTTCATCTCATTTTCCTCTGTATAATAATCTTTTATATTACAACATTTTTTAATAATATATTTAAGTATTTTCTATTTTTCGCTTTTTTCTTGCTCCCCTGAAATAGTCAAAAATGAAATAAAATCATTTCCAAATTGACTTAACATATAATTCCCATTTGCATCGTTTGAATATAAAATCATGCCATCGGCAAATAATTGATTGAATATAATTACTTCATCTTCATTTGTAGAATCAATCTCTTTCTCTGTCGGTGTAATATACTCTTTCATTATTGAAATATGTCTTGCAGTATATCTTTCAATCAATCCCATATACAAGTAAAAGCGTGTTTCGTCTATATTGCCTTCGTATGAATTTGCCGTTGCATTAGCAAGATATTTTAATTTTTCTTCGCTGCTCGTTTTCATTGCCACTTCGGTTGCCTTTATAATCGCAGTAGTGAATATTTCTGAGTTGCCAATATCATTCAAAGACGCTTCAATTTTTGATATTCTATTTTCAAGTGCCTCTTGCCATTTTTTCTGACGTTTTTCCAAACAGTTATTTTTTACTGTGTCATAAATCGACGTTGCCAAAGCGCCTCCGACAGGAATAGCACTAACGGCAGTTCTCCCTGCAATTTCAGCAACTTGAAGAGCCCCTTTTACAAATTTATTCATCGCATTGTCCCCCAAATAAATTTTTAATTCTTTCGCTTACACTCTTTTCAAGCGTTAAGAATTTTTCTTCCAACACTTCGCTCTTTTCGGGTTGTGTGTACTTGTAGAAATATCTTGTAAACGGTATTTCCGAGCCGATTTTAATCACGGGCTTTTTCGCGCCGAGATTTTCTTCCCAAAACCATTTCGCATCGGGAACGTAAGGCAGCACTTCCCTTGCCATATACGTTTCTATATCTTCGGTATACTTCACGATTTCGGTGTCGCGCGTTTCTTTATCGTATATAATGTTTCCCTTTTTGTCTCGCTGAATTTCTGCCGTCTTGTCCATCTCGGAAAGCCCATACGCGATACGCTCTATCAGTTTTTTATCGCACGACAAAATTCCCGAAAGATATTTGATAAAACTTTCCGGTTCTTTATACACTTTGTTCGAGATATTCTCTTTCAACGCCTGCAAAACACCATCGTATATCGGCTTTCTTGCAAGCATTTCTTCGTACTTTATTTTGTCTTTATCGGCAAGCGCAACGCCTTGGCTTTCATAGTCGGCAATCTTCACTTCGTCGTAAACACCCGAAAGTGCGCCTTTCATCAGCATTTGTTCGATACGTTCTTCCGTGATGGCGTAACTGCGTTGAAGCGGCTGCAT
Source organism: uncultured Clostridia bacterium (assembly GCA_934249265.1). GTDB lineage: Bacteria > Bacillota > Clostridia > Christensenellales > Borkfalkiaceae > CAKQKQ01. The sequence goes on from CAKQKQ010000026.1 coordinate 15,520, forward strand.
AACGGCGTATTCCTTATAAAGAAACTCCGTGTTATCGTAAATTTTACAAAGGTCGCTCGGAACGAAATCAGCGTAAAGGTGCGTGATTTTCTTTCTGTCCTCTCTCGTGATTTCGTTTTTCTTGTTACCGACGGCTTTACGAAGTTTATGGTAAATCTCGGCGGCATTGATTAGTTGTATCTTGCCTTTGCGTTCTTTCTTCTTGTTTTTCGAGAGAATCCAAACGTAGGTCTGAATACCCGTATTGTAAAACAAGTCGGTGGCAACGCGATAATCGCTTCTATCAGGTCGCTTTCCAAAAGCCAACGGCGGATCTGACTTTCGCCCGAAGCGGTATCGCCGTTAAACAGCGGCGAGCCGTTTTCGATAATCGTCGCTCTACCGCAGAAGTCATCCATTTTATCCACGGCGGACTGCAAGAAAATCATTTGCGAGTCGCCGCCACTCGGAAGTCCGTGTCCCCATCTGCCCGTTTCACCTTTTGCGTATTCGTCGCGGACGGCTTGTTCCTGTCCGTCCTTTGCGTCTTTTCCCGACCACGGCGTGCCGAACGGCGGGTTTTCGATAACGAAACGCATTTTTGTATCGGCAAAGCAGTCGGTTTTGAACGTATCGACGTGACGGAAATTATCCGAGTCTTGATTTTTAATGAGCATTTCGGCAAGCCCTACCGCGTAAGACTGCCCCATAAATTCCTGTCCGAACAGTTTAACTTCCGCTGTGGGATTATAGTGTTTTATGTAGGTATACGCCGTGGAAAGCATACCGCCCGTTCCGCAGGCTTGGTCGAGAACGGTGATAACCTTGTGGCTGTCGAAAATATCGTCGCAACCTTCCGCCATTAAAATTTCTACAAGCAGTTTAATAATATCCCTACCCGTGTAAAATTGTCCGGCGTCAACGTTCTGATAAAATCTGCCGATTAAGTTTTCAAAAATATAACCCATCTTGATACTGTCGTAAGTTTTTATCGACAAATCAAGCACGGAAAACGCTTCGACAACTGAATACAGACAGCCGTCCTTTTCCATTTTATCGATATGCTTGTCCATTTCAAGTTCGGCAAAAATGTCCTTTACGTTAGCCGAAAAGCCGCTGATATAATTCTTGAAATTCGCTGCAATATGCTTGGAATCGTTGCAGAGTTCTTTTAAGTCGTACTCGCTCGTGTTGTAAAACGAAAACCCCGCAATTTTGCAAAGTGCCTTCGGCGGGTAATTCGGGTTTGACTGATAGGCTTTTAACACCGCCTGTTTTGTCGCTTCGAGCGCACACTCAAAACGGCGCAGAATCGTCATAGGAATTACAACGTCGCCGTATTTATCGGGCATATACGAACCGCGCAACTTATTGGCAATGCTCCATATAAAATTCGCTTCCTGCGTGATGTCTATCGGGTTATCGTCCCATATTGTATCGAGTATCTTGTTTTCGCTCATTTGTAAAATTCTCCTGATGATTTGTCTGCTTTAAATTGATGTTTTTAAATATAAACGAACGATTGCGGTGCGGCTTTAATGCCGTAATCCAATAAAGTTTTTGGCTCATCATAAACTTTAATTTCGCCTAATTTATAAGCGTAAGCAATTTCTTTTCCCTCAAAATACTTATCGAAGAATTCTTTGCTAATGCCGGATTCTTCCTTTGTAAGTTTCCACAATTCTTCAGGCGAATACATTAAAACGTCTATAATTTCGGCTTCGGCAACAATTCTTTTTACGGGAGTGGTCTCGTAAATGATGATGGAAGAAATATCTTGTTTGGCCGCAATTTTTCTATATTCGTATTTCTTGATACCTTTAATAATATTTTGCACATGTTCGGGGTTGATGGATATTAATATTTTCTTTTTCACTTTTATTCCTCCATTCCTAATTTATAAATAGCGTCAAATTGTTCTTTTGTTACCGCCGTAAACGGTCTTGGTCCGGATGTCGCATCCACGACTCTGAGTTCTCTTAACTTTTGTAAGGTAACGGGGTTTTCAAACGTGGTAAAATCTAATATTTTTACTACTGTCGGGTAACTACTATAAAGAGCGCGGATATTTGGTTCATTAAAAATCGAACGATTTTTGCATAAACCAACGCATTCTTCCACGTTTTTAGTTGTTACAATTTCTTGCACTATCGCTAATCCTGTTATTACAGAAGAGTAATTTTTATACAATTTATCACTCATCCTGTATACAAGTATTAAGTCGCCCGGTTTTGCTTTGATATTAAACGCACCTGTTAAATATATTTTTTCAATAGCATACCTATGCGCCAAATTTTCTTCATAAAGATGCATATCCTCATTTTTTAATATCTTATCCGGAAATAAGTCCGTATGATATTCGGCTTTAATTGGAAGGATATAAATATTTGCATTTGCCATTACTAAAGGATAATTTAATTTCGGAGATAACTCATTCCTATATTCTTTCATAGTTTTTACAAGAACAAGTTCGTGATTTACATTTTTATATCCGTATCTGGAGAATCCCCATTGTTCCAATAATGATTTTAGCCGAATCACATCATCTCTTTTATCTTCAAATAATGTGACATATATTTCGTCAACACCATTTTTAGAAGCATTATCGAAAATTATTTTTAAAAACCGCTCACCAAGCCTAAAACCGGAAGAATCTATCTTAAATGTTCCGATTTTTAATCTTTTTTTAGAAGATAAAACCGGTGTTATTTTCAGATAGTCAGGTTCACTTGGCAATTCTATCTTCAAATACAAAAAGCCCTTTAAACCGTCTTTGTCTTCAAAAACATATGCCGGTTCTTTCCCTTTTTTCTTAAACCATTGATCAAATTTCTGTCCTTCATAATCTTCACGTAGCGAGTCGAAAAAAGTATCATTCAAATCCACATCTTCAAATTTTACTAATTTTACGGCAAGCATTTTATACTCGATATTCTTTGGGAATTTAGATTCAAACTTTGCCAACAACTCCGAAGACGTCATCACCTTATCCCGCATATACAACATCTCTGCTTTTTTAAGCATTAATTTATCATCGGTAAGTAACAACCCTACATTATCGCTATAAACTTCCTTTAATAGCTTATTGTCGATTTGACTATTAGCATCATCAGAAAATTGTAACAACACTTTTTCCAAAATCTCATCAGAAACAGTAGGAAAGCTTGGTAATTCATTGTAGGAATTTAATTTCAACGCCAGATTGTTTCGTATCGTGCTATCTTGATATGTAGAGATTTCCTCCTTACTACTGCTATGAACATAATAAGCAACGTTCTTCTTTTCAAACCAATTAAATAATTTTACGACCTCGAACGACACATTATTTATACTTTCACGTTTAATTACAATGTTGGTATCTAATAAAACCGTCGCATCACAACAATCGACATAGCAAGGTTCAATATCAAAAGATATGATGCCATATTTATCAACTTCATCTTTAGGATAAAACCTATAACATTCCTTTAAGGCCTCCTCCAAAGTAGAATATAAATTCTTAAAATCATTTTGCCAGTTCTTCTCTAAAGCCTCCTTCCAATCTCTGTACGTTGTTATCCTTTTAACAGTCGTCCTAGCATATGATTTTTTATCTGTATTTGATATTAAAATGATATTGTCACCAACACGAACAGCTTTCCTGTCCGGAGACGCTAAACGATATTCATGCTTTTTTACACCGTCGCGCACTTCTTTGATATATTTATCTCGTATTTTCATGTAATAAGTTTTCATTTTAATTCCCCCTTCTCTACTTTACTTAGCAATCGCACTAGATTTATTTGCATGGAGTGTTGCCAAATGATTTAAATAATTTTTCTACCAAGTTTAACTGCTCTGTCGTTAACACCGTATCGCCTATACTTTTTAATCTTTCTCCTAACTCATAATTATTCAAAATAACTTGACAGACCTCCGGGGTTGGAACTTTTCGCACCAGACAAAAGAGTCTATCCATTTCGTTTTTTTCTTTTTCCTCGGGTTTTAATTCTTTCAATATTTTCTCATATACTTCTGCCGTCGGCGCATTTATTCCTTTTTCGATATAAGTCATATTAGAAGGAGACAAGCCAATATTTTCAGCAAATTTGCGCAAAGAGAGTCCTTTTTTGACACGCGATTTAGAAATCAACTTGCCCAAAGCATCTTTTTCCTTGCTTTGCCTGTTAAAGTTTTTCTTTGCCATATAAGACCTCCTTGTTTTGTTCTATGTTCTATAACACATAATAATTATAACACAAAATGAAAATATAGTCAACCATTACTTCGTATAATTGCCAAAGATTTTATAGTAAATAAACTATATTTCCCTTAAATTCTTCTATTATAAGCAAAATGAGTAAAGGCATTAGATTTCACAATGCCTTTTTACCTGTAATTTTACAAACTTGCTGTTTGATTGCTTTCTCTATGTTTACTCGTCATCAGTGATGAAACTTTAGAAGCGAGAAATCAATATTAATAATAAAACTTGTGAATTTTCAAACATAAATTTTAACTTGATACAAATCGTTTAAGATGTGTATATTCTTTTCCTAACACAGATTTCAGTACAAATAAATATTTGCCACCCAAGGCAACCAACAGCAGTTGGGTAGTGGCACTACCCAACTGATTGCTTTGGCAGAAAATAAAAGTCGGTTGCGAGCCGACTTTTATTACAATTATAATTCATTACGAAAAACTGTAACATGTTGCAATTTTTCGTAATGCGTATTAAAATTTCTGCTGTTTACTTTAATTTTTCTTTTACTACAACAAAGCAATATTGCTTGCCGATCAGCAGTTCTATCGGACTTACAGCTGTGCCGCCAACCAAAAAAAGTAGACTTGATGTCTACTTTTTTTGGTTTCCAGAATATTTCGGTGGGATTCGTAAGAAACGCAGAGACGGAATAGCGATTGTTCGTAATAAAGCGCAATCGCGTCAGAGAGCGACACGCTTATATAGTCAATCACCCGCCAAAGTGCCATTTTGTGGTGTGTTATATTTTTTTGTATACTTAGAATAATTTATTGATTATTATATTAAAATATGCTATAATATCATCAACGGTTTGAAACGCACCCGTACACAAAGGCTATTTGTGTACGGGTGCGTTTTTTTTGTTTTTATCAAAAAAAGGAGTAAAAATATGAAAAACAAAGCACTATTCAAAGACTTTACAAAATATGTATCTCTCAGCGTTTTGGGACAAATCGCATTGTCTTGCTACACGCTTGCGGATACGTTTTTTGTATCGGCAAAATTAGGTTCAAACGGGCTGACTGCGCTCAATCTCGCTTTTCCAATATTTTGTATTTTGAACGGAACGGGATTGATGATAGGAATGGGCGGTGGAACTAAATACTCCATTTATCGAAGCCGCGAAGAATGCGACAAAGCCAACCTCGTATTTACAAATGCACTATACATAGCCGCTATATTTGCCTGCGTTTTTGTTTTAGCGGGCGTATTCCTTTCAAGTTATATAGTAAAATTTCTGGGTGCAGACGAAACGGTGTTTAAAATGACAAATACTTACGCACAGGTAATGCTTTTGTTTACCCCTGCTTTTTTGCTTAATAATATATTGCAATGTTTCGTAAGAAATGACGGCAAGCCGTCGCTTTCTATGGCTGCAATGATTACGGGAAGTTTGTCTAATGTTTTGCTTGACTACATATTCATTTTTCCTCTCGATATGGGGATATTCGGCGCGATTTTGGCGACGGGTTTGGCACCTGTAATAAGCATTTGTGTTATATCTCCGTATTTGATAAAGCGAAAAAACAAGTTTCATTTCGTAAAATCAAAATTGAGTTGGATATTCGTAAAAGAAATCCTGTCAAGCGGCTTTTCACCGTTTCTCACCGAAGCGACATCGGGTGTCGTTATGTTTTTGTTTAATTTTATTATTCTACGCTTAACGGGAAACATCGGAGTGGCGGCTTTCGGGGTGATAACGGTTATATCGCTCGTCGTAATCGCTATGTATACGGGCTTATCGCAAGGTGCGCAACCCGTTATGAGCAGCAACCACGGAACAAAAAATTCCGAGAACGTGAAAACAGTTCTGAAATACAGTCTGATAACAATGCTTATTTTGTCGGGTATAATTTATACCGTCGTTTTTTTTGGTGCGTCCGATTTAACGTCGATATTCAACAGCGAGAAAAACCAAACGTTACAATCGCTTGCCGAAACGGGATTGAAACTATACTTTATCGCCTGTCCGTTTATAGGTTTCAATATCGTGCTTGCAACCTATTTCATCTCTACAGAAAAAACATTATACGCACAAACAATCTCTCTTTCACGCGGATTTATAGTGTTAATTCCTATGACGTTCCTGTTATCCTCTCTATTCAATATGACGGGTGTATGGTGCGCATATCCGACAGCGGAGTGTATCGTTGCAATAATTGGTTTTATTCTGTATATAATAAATGAACGCCTTAAAAACTGACAGAATAAAACATAAATTCAATTCCATTATGTACTTTCATTATGGTTATGTTACATAACGTCAAATACATAACTATTCGATTTTCGTTACTAATGCTCCGCCAAATAAAAAAACCGACCTAAAAAGTCGGTTTTTTTATTTACAATTGATATTAACAAGCAAATACACATTGATATCCGCTCTCGATATTTTGCACAAATTTTAAAAATATAAATGCTCTTTTTGTTTTGCGTTGAATATATATTTAAACGCCCCATACAAAAGCACTGCGCTTGCAACCGCCC
>CAKQKQ010000027.1 GCA_934249265.1 uncultured Clostridia bacterium
ATATATCGCCGTAAAAGACGAAATAAAAAAGCGGCTTTCTCCCGACGTTTTCGGCAAAAACACCGTGCAAAGTCTGTATTACGACACCCCCGACAACAGACTTATACGCGCGTCTATTGAAAAGCCGATTTTTAAAGAAAAACTGCGTTTAAGGTGTTACAACTTAAACGACGACGATAAAGACGTGTATCTTGAAATGAAGCGCAAGTACGACGGCGTGGTGTATAAACGCCGAATTTCTTGCAAAGAAAACGAAGTAAGCGACATTATTTGTGGGAAAAACCAAACGTCGCAAATAGGCAAAGAACTTGAATATTTCTTGCGTTTTTACGGCGAACTTTCCCCAAAAATACTTATTTTGTACGACCGCGAAGCGTTTTTCGATAAAAACAGCGACCTTAGAGTGACGTTCGACGAAAACGCGCGCTACCGCACTGACGACTTAAATTTTTACACTTCGCTAAACGGCGAAAATTTACTTCCGCAAGACGTTGTGCTTATGGAACTGAAAACGGGTTCTGCACTGCCCTTGTGGCTGTGCGATTTACTCGATAAACACAAAATTTTTAAACAGTCGTTTTCCAAATACGGCGCGGCGTACGAGCGCGAATACCAAAAATCTATAATAAGGAGTAATTTATTATGTTTGAATCGATTTTCAAAGACGGAAATATGCCCGCAACAAGTTTCTTCATTGCTTTAGGCGTTGCCTTGGTTTTCGGCGTAATTTATGCGTTTTTGGCGTGTTATAAATCGGACTCTTCGTCGAGTTTCTTTATAGCCGCCACGCTTTTGCCGATGACGGTTGCCGCGGTAATCGCGCTTGTAAACGGAAATTTGGGAATAGGCGTAGCCATTGCGGGTGCTTTCGGACTTGTGCGTTTCCGTTCCGCACCGGGGTCGGCTAAAGAAATTTCCATAATTTTCATAGCGATGGCGGCGGGGCTTGCTTTCGGCACGGGTTATCTTGCATACGGCGCGATATTTTTGCTTTTATGCGGCGGTTTGCTTTTTGCTTTCGGAAAATTTACCGCTAAAACAAAATCGCTGAAAAATAAAGAAAAAATCATTAAAATAACTATTCCCGAATCGCTTGATTATTCGTCCGTTTTCGACGATATTTTCTCCGAATACACCCTTAAAAACGAACTAATCAACGTAAAGTCAACCAACATGGGCAGTATGTTTAGGCTCACCTACCGCGCGACTTTAAAATCGCTCGACAATGAAAAACAAATGCTCGACGCGCTCCGCACGAGAAACGGAAACCTCGAAATTCAATGCTCGCGCGCAGACCTTGTTGAAAAAGAACTTTAATTAAACTTAATTTAAACAGCCGTTTAAAACGGCAAAAAAACAAATATTTGCCTAAAATTTACTCAAAAATTTTTCAAAAAATATGCGATAAAACTTGCCTAAAATTTACCCCGAAAATTCGGTAAATAAATGGTATTACTACTCGTAGTTTGTCGAGTTTTACATTGCAAAAATTTGGCATATATTAAACAATTTTTAATTTGCATTTTAAAAAATTTGCAAATCGGCAATATATAAAACATATAAAACAAAGCAACTTATTAAACCAACAAATTAAAAATCAAACTATACATAAAAATTTTAAAAAGGAGTTTGTTATGAAAAAATTATTATCATTTTTATTGATTTTCGTTTTATGTTTAGGCGTGTTTACCTCGTGTAACTTCACTTCCGATAATCCGCAAGACAGTTTCCCGAACAACCCTTCTTCGGGCGGCGGAAATCCTCCGTCTTTTGACGACTCGCAATCGACTACCGACGGCACTACGGGCGACAAAGCCGACAGCGACAAAACCGACGTTCCCGACGACCTCCCCGAAGGCAGCGACACACTTGAAATAACTTACGTCGAAGGCACGGATAATTGCTGGACTCTCGACGAACAAACGCTCACTTTTGCTAACCTCACGGCAAACACCGTCTGCTCGATTACGGGCGAATTTGACGGACAAATCGTAATTGACGCGGGTGACGATTATAAATTCGAACTCGAACTTTGCGGCGTAAAACTTTACAACGACGAGCAAAATCCCATCACCATACTTTCGGGCGATAAAGTTACGCTTACGGCTAAAAAAGGCACTGTAAATTACGTTTACGACACCCGCGAAGCGATTTCAAGCAACGACGAAACCTCTTATTCTTCGGCGATTTATTCTATGTGCGACCTCGATATCGGCGGCAAAGGCGAACTTGTCGTGATTTCTTCAAACAACAACGGTATTCACACCAAAGACGACTTAAAAGTGAAAAATCTCACCTTGTCCGTCACTTGTCAAGACAACGCGCTTAAAGGCAACGACAGCGTAACCGTTTCGGGCGGCATACTCACCCTTATCGCAAAAACGGGCGACGGCATAAAGACAAGCAATACCGACGTCTCTTCAAAGGGCAACCAAAGAGGAACTGTCACAATTTCGGGCGGCACTTTAAATATTTACGCCGCTTGCGACGGAATAGACGCGGCATACAATGCGATGATAAACGACGAAAGCATTATCAATATTTACACCGACCGCTACTCTCCGTATTCGGAAAACGTCGAATCTGCAGAAAGCCAAAGATATATTCGCTACACCTCGAAAACTTATAATTATTCGGTAAAATATTACAATTCCGACGAAGATTATAAATGGGTAAACGCGACGTATTCAAAATCTGTAAGCGGCGGCAGAACGACTTATTACTATTATTCTTTTGCAAAACTCGAAAACTACAATTCGATGCAGATTTTCGTTTACTCTTCTTCTCAAACTCAAGGACAAGACGAAAACTACGTAAAGAAAACCGATTATATCTCTTGGAACAACTCTTACGACACTTTCGCTTTCGAGTCTCGCGGCGGTAATCTTTCGTACAATTGGACTAATTACACCTCTACAGCGGGCGGCTGGGGTCCCGGCGGTATGGGAGGTATGGGCGGCATGAACGACGGCAATACCGAAAAAGGCGATTACTCCACAAAGGGCATAAAAGCCGACAACGAAGTAAATATTTCGGGCGGCACTATCACGGTAAATTCTTATGACGACAGTATCCACGCAAACGGCGGAACTACGCTTGAAAACGGCGAAACCTCTACGGGCAACGTGCTTATTTCGGGCGGAACGCTTACTCTGTTTTCAAAAGACGATGCGGTCCACGCCGACGGAACGCTTACTGTAACGGGCGGAACTATCACCGTCACGGGCAGTTATGAAGGATTAGAAGGCACTTACGTGGAAATTAAAGGCGGCGATATTTCAATTGTCTCTTCCGACGACGGAATAAACGCAACCACAACTTCGGGCGTGGGAATATTGTTTGAAAGCGGAAAAGTTTACGTCTATGCGGGCGGCGACGGAGTCGATTCAAACAGCCGCACTTCTTATCAAGGAATAGTGTTTAACGGCGGCGAAATAACTATAGTAAGCACTTCGGGCGGCAACTCTTCTATCGATACCGAACAAGGCTACACATATAGCGGCGGCACGGTGCTTGCCCTTTGCCCCGCAAACGGTATGGGTCAAGAAGCGACCAACTGCCAAAACTTCTCTTCTATAGCGACTAAAACCACAATGAATTTAAGCAAAGGTCAAGTCCTTAACGTGAAAGTAAGCGGCGAAATAATTACTTCGGTAACGATGCCTTGTCAATTATCCGCGCTTGTAATTTACCTCGGCTCGTCAAGCGCAAGTTTTACAACCGCTTAATAACGGCGTATATATCCTTTCTTTTTTATATTTTAATATAAAAATTGCCGTGTTTACGCAAAACGTATTGCGTAAACACGGCTTTTTCTTGCTTTTATTAAGTTTTTAATTATGTTTGTGCCTTCGCTGTTTTTGCATAAAAACACACAAACGAAGTCTTTTATTTGTTTAATACTTTCAAGCGTTTTGCGGCGTAATCGTTACCATTCTCGGCGGCTTTTTTGTACCACTTAATTGCCGCGTTTATGTTTTTATCTACCCCGTAACCATTCTCATAACAAAATCCGACCCAATTTTGCGCAGTTGTATTGCCTTGATTAGCGGATTTACAAAACAATTTATATGCTTTTAAATAATTTTTGGTTACTCCACACTCATAAAAATAACAATTTCCGAGATTGTATTGCGCATCTGAATTTCCTTGCTCGGCAGATTTACGATACCACTTAACCGCTTCTTTAGAATCTATGGCTACACCTTTTCCGATTTTATAACAATTTCCCAAATTGTTTTGTGCTTGAGCATGTCCTTGATCTGCCGCTTTTTGATACCACTTGACCGCTTCTTTAAAATCTATGGCTACACCTTTTCCTCTTTCATAGCAATACCCGAGATTACATTGCGCGGGCGCATAACCTTTTTTTGCCGAAGAAAGAAAATTCTCATACGCCAAAGCATAATTGACTGTTACACCCTTTCTGCCATGTAAATAATTACATCCGATATTAAATTCTTCAACCGATTTTAAATATCCTTTCGGTACGCCTATTTCGTTTTTATAACAATAATCCAATTTTTCTTGCGCTTTTTGATTTCCTTGCGCCGCGGCTTTACGATACCACTTGACGGCTTCGTTAAAAGCACCTAAATCGTAATTATACACCCCAAGGTCATATTGGGCTTTTTCATATCCTTGTTCGGCGGCTTCTTTCCACCATTTTAACGCAGTTTTTAAATCTTGCTTTACGCCTTCTCCGTTTTTATAACAATTCCCAAGCATATATTGCGCTTCGGCGTACCCTTGTTCGGCGGAATCTTGATACCATTTTAATGCGGTTTTTAAGTCTTGTTTTACTCCTTCGCCGTATTGATAACAATTACCAAGCGCATATTGAGCAACGTAGTCGCCTTCTTTTGCCGCTTTTTGATACCATTTTAACGCCTTTTTTTGGTCTGCTTTTACCCCGCAACCGTTTTTATAACAATATGCAATTTTGCTTTTTGCTGCCGGATTTCCTTTTTTTGCCGAAACAATAAAATTATCCAATGCCTTTACGTAGTCTATAGGCTTTTCGTTGTTACCATATAAATAATCGCACCCTCTATTATAATTAAACAAAGATAAATTATATCCGCGTGGCATACCGTAATCATATTCGTAACAACATGCCAATTTGTCTTCCGCATCGATATTTCCTTGCGCTGCCGCGCGACGAAACCATTTTAAAGCCTCTTTATATTCCTTTAAGTCAAAGTAACAAATACCAACGTTATATTTTGCTTCATTGTCCCCTTGCTCTGCAGCAAGAGTAAAATATTTAATGGCTTTATTTAAACTTTTAGGTATTTTATTACCGTTATAAAACATTATTCCAAGGTTCATTTGCGCTGTAAAATCTCCTTGATCTACGGCTTTTTGATACCATTTTACTGCTTCGGTATAGTCTTGCTTTACTCCTTCACCATTCCCATAACAATAACCAAGATTACATTGCGCCCTTGCATCTCCTTGATCTGCGGCTTTTTGATACCATTTTACCGCTTCCGAATAATCTTGCTTTACTCCTTCACCTTTATCATAACAAACAGCAAGACAACATTGCGCCCCTGCATATCCTTGATCTGCGGCTTTTTGATACCATTTTACCGCTTCGGTATAGTCTTGCTTTACTCCTTCACCAAACTCATAACAAACTCCAAGATTAACTTGCGCCCCTGCATATCCTTGATCTGCGGCTTCTTGCCACCACTTTATTGCTTCAACATAACTTTGATTTACTCCATTACCGTAATAATAACATACACCGATAGCATTTTGTGCGCGAGCATTGTTTTGTTCGTTAGCCTTTTTATACCATTTAAGTGCTTCATTATAATCCTTTTGCACAACATATTCTTCGTGGTAACAAATACCCACCAAATATTGCGCGTCGGCGTTGTTTTGGTTGGCGTATTTTAACAAAGTGTCAAACGCCGATTTATCCCCGTCTTTTAGCACTTTTTTAAGCGCGTCTATTTCTTCTTCAGTCGGCGCGCGTAAAATTTTATCGATATCTAACGTATTTTGCCCCTTATCCCTCATTTTTAATCTTTTTCTCCTTAAATTTGCTTTACTTTTGCTATTATAACATATAATTTTACATTTTTCAATAGCAATTAAATTTTATCGGTAACAAATTTAAAATCGTTAAACTCTTTTATGTTGTATTTACAAATTTTAACGCACGCTTTAAAACCTCGCACAATAATTCGATACGGCTTTAATTTTTTACTTATATTTTTGCTTGCATTTTCCAATTTTTAATATAAAAATTGCCGTGTTTACGCAAAACGTATTGCGTAAACACGGCTTTTTCTTGCTTTTTATTAAATTTTAAAATTTCTTAACTCTAAACTACAAATATATAGCCCTAAATTATAAATTTATTAGCGCAAAAATGCAATTACACGCGGACTATATAATTGTCTTTTCGTTTTGCCGCGGGTTTAAGCGGCGTTGCCGCATACCCGAGCGCGATAGACCCCACTCCGCGTAAATTATCCGATAAGCCCCACTCGCGGAGCAATTTCTTGCCTTGTTCGCTATCGAAAATCTCGCGTTCTCTATGCACCCAAACCGTACCGAGCCCCAACGAATGAGCCGCAAGCATCATGTTTTCAAGTACGCAAGTTCCGTCCTCGTTAAACGTGTTTACGCTGTCGTCCGCAAGCACAAGCACCACCACGGGCGCGCCGTAATACGGGTCGATATCTTTGCCCATCACTTGGGCGTTTAAACGAGAAATTTCTTTGCGATATTTTTCAGTTGTTATCGCTATAATCGTGGGCGATTGTTTGCCCATACCCGTGGGAGCGTAAGTGCCCGCCTCGAGTACGGCGTTTAAAAGTTCTTCCGGAATGGCGTCGGGTTTGTATGCCCTTACGCTTCTCCTCGTTTTAATATTCTCTAAAACTTCGTTTGTCATAATTTTTACCTCCTATAAAACGTTTAAATTTTACGCATTTCGGCGTTGTTTTAATTCATCTTTTCACTTAAATATTATACCACTCTTTCGCCAAAAATCAATTATTTTGTTAAACTTTACGCATTTAAAACGTTATAATTTTGCTTTTGCAAATTTCAGCCGCAAACCGAGCGATATACAAACCAAACCCAGCGAAACGGGCAAAATTTTTGGCAACCGTCGGAGTCTTTCGGGCAATATTCAACCGTTTGTCTATCATCTGTCAATGGGTTGTCGAATGATAATTTTTACCGCAAAAACACTTTCGTTTTGTTTTGCTTATTGACAAACGGCTTATTTTGAAATATAATGTATTTATTAATCTTCAAAACAATTTAAAACCTATTTTACCGTTTATTTTCCGCAAGGCAAAACATAAAACAACCCGATAAAATGCCTTGCCGCGCTAAAAAATGCTTTACATTACGTAAAAAACGCATTGTGTTTCGCAAAAAACGCATTGCTTTGCGCCAAAATAAACGTTTTTAAGGTGGAAATATTATGAAAAAGTATAATTATAAATTGATTTTTTGCACGCTGTTCGGTTTTGCGATAGTTTTGCTTGTCGTTGCGACGGTAATTGCCGCGCGGACCGTAAATTATTCTAAAAACGGCGTAAAAACCTACGCCACGATAACTAAAATCGAGACTGTAAACGACAACGTTGGCGACGACAACGACGTAACTCACAATGTTTACGTTGAATTTTACGTTAACGGCGAAAAATACGAAGGCAAACTCGACACTTACGTTTACACCATGAAAACGGGCAAAAAAGTCCCCATTTACTACATGCCCGACGACCCGAACAAATTTATTTACGCGGGGCAACCGGGGCTTTTTCCGTCGATGCTGTATTTCTTCGGACTGCTTGCGTTGATTATTTCGCTTTACTTCCCTATTTCGGCGATAAAAAAGAAAAAACTTGCATCGTTCAAAAAGACCGCAACACCGATAAAAGCGCACATAACCGACACGAGTTACAACGAAAGGTCTTCGTTTTTGGGCAAACATAAACTAAAAATCGACTGTGCAGACGACAGCGGCAACGAATATCACGCGGCGCAATTTGTCGCTAACGGTGAAAACGTGTACGTAACTAAAGAAATAACCGTTTACGTCGGCAAAAACGGAAAATATAAAATCGACCTTGAAGAAGTTTGCAACTCACTTACCGTCGAAACCGACGCTAAAGAAAACCAAGAAAACGACGACGGCTTTGTCGATTATAATTGAGGTTTTCGGAATAATTTACTGATAGTCATTAAAATACTTTTAATCGACATTCAAGAATAAATAAAATTAATAACGTAAATAAAAAATTAAGAGGGCAACGCACGTGTATCGTGCGTTGCCCCCTATTTTTATGTAAAAATTTTAAAACTATATTTTCATATAAAAACCTTTTTGCATTACTCCATTTTGATATGTGGAAATTTTCTGCATAAAACCAATATTTTATACTTTTAGCGACGAGTCGCAAAACCGCAACCGTCACACAACTCTACTAAATTACAATCAAACCGCAAGCGCGACTATATTCCCCGCGACTATTGCCGCAAAAATTATCAACTTGTTCGCTTCAATATAATAAACAATGCACGCGCCCGCATAAAAAACGATGCTTGCGCCGCTAAATTACACCTAAAAAACCAATTTAAGCAAAAATTTAAAGGAACTTTAACAATGCTTCGCGTTTTTCGGGAGAAAGTTTTTTAATTTTCATTAAAATACGTTTATCTTCTTCATAACGGTCGAGTTCGTCGTAAAAAAACTGCTCTTCGGTAATGCCGCACGTTTCGATTATTTTTAAAAGAGCCTCGAGACTCGGCAAAAAATCACGCTTGCTTTCCAAACGGTTGATATATCCGCAATTCATATCTATATCCATAGACAAAGCCTTTTGTGACAATTTTGCCTTTGTCCTAAAATAACCTATTCTAAAAATTATTTCATCTCTTTCCATACCTAATCTCCTTGTAGTCAACACTATAATTTTAGTATACGTCAATAAAAAGTAGGTACACGGTTAAATTAGCAAAATCACATTGTATACGATATTTTATCGGTTATTATCAACATACAATGTGATTTTACTATACAAAACACGATTTTGGTGCTATAATTACGACATACTATAATAATATGGAGGTTAGTATGGGACAATTTAAAAAATGTATTTTAAGAATTTTAAGTGTAGTTTGTTTAACTTGCTTGGTCTTCGGTATAACCGCTTGCAAGCAAAACTCAAACTCTAAAGACAATCGCGACAAGAATATTCTTGCCATTTACAACGTTTACGTTGCTTACGCCAAAGAAAACGGAACTACTCCCCTATCTTATGAAGAATGGCTTGAAAGCATAAAAGGCAAAGACGGGACTAACGGCACTAATGGTAAAGACGGTGTTGACGGTAAGGACGGAACAAATGGCGTTGATGGCAAATCTGCTTACCAAATTTGGCTCGACAACGGACATACGGGAACGGAAACCGACTTTTTGAATTGGTTGAAAGGCAAAGACGGAACTAACGGCACTAACGGTAAAGACGGTGTTGACGGTAAAGACGGAACTAACGGCACAAACGGTAAAGACGGCGTTGACGGTAAGGACGGAACAAATGGCACAAATGGTAAGGACGGACAAGACGGCATTGACGGCAAATCTGCTTACCAAATTTGGCTCGACAACGGACATACGGGAACGGAAACCGACTTTTTGAATTGGTTGAAAGGCAAAGACGGAACGAACGGCACTAATGGTAAAGACGGCGTTGACGGTAAAGACGGCAACGGAATAAAATCGGCTGTAATAAACAACAAAGGCGAATTGATAATTACTCTTGACGACGGAACGATTATAAATGCGGGTCAAGTAGTTTCTCCCGAAAAACGAATTGACGAAAACAATAAAATATTATGCAAAACGTTTGAAAAAACGGACAAAACGATTTACGGAAAAGTTTCAAATGACACCGAAATATTTTACTTTACCGACGAAATAGAATTTGTCGGCAACGCAAGTTATGCAATATATCGAGATTTTGAATGTACCGACGAAATTATAAGCAAAACCGTAAAACTTGCAGTTGGCGATAATGTTTTTTACCTTATAGAAAAATGCGGAAACGACAGCAAATTTTATACCGTAACCGTGCGTAGACGCGAAATTTATACCGTAACTTTTGCCGTAAACGACGGCACTTTACTTGACTCCACCATAGAAGTCGAGGAAGACGGGTTCGTTGAAAAAGAAAATTTCCCCTCTTCGCCTCGCGTCGGATATGGTTTAGTTTGGGATTATGATTTTACAACACCTATTACCAAAAACACCGAAATCATAGCAACTTGGACGGCGATTTATTCTATTTCGGGAAACACGATAAACGGCTTAACCGATTATGGAAAAACTTTATCGGTATTAAACATTCCGAGCGAAATCGACGGCAATAAATTGACAAGTATTGGTAATTGGGCTTTTACTAAAAATAATTTATTGACAAGCGTTACTATATCAAATGGTATAACAAAGATTGGTAAGTATACCTTTGATGGGTGTTCTTCATTAAAAAGCATAACTTTGCCCGAGGGATTAACAAGCATCGATGAGGATACCTTTGATTGGTGTGGTTCATTGACAAATATAAACATACCAGAAAGCGTAACAAGCATTGGATATCGCAGTTTTTACATGTGTACTTCTTTAAAAAGCGTAGTATTACATGATGGTTTAACAAGTATCGGTGCTCTCGCTTTTTATGAGTGTAGTTCATTGACAAACATAACAATACCACAAAGCGTAACATACATTGGTAAGAGTGCTTTTTACAAGTGTAGTTCATTGACAAATATAACTTTACCACAAGGCATAACAAGTATTAGCGAAAATGTTTTCAGCGGGTGTACTTTGCTGACAAATGTAGTCTTACCCGAAGGCATAACGAGCATCGGCATTGATGCTTTTGAGGAGTGTACTTCGTTGACAAATATAAACATTCCCCAAAGCGTAAAAAGTATCGGTACTTCTGCTTTTTATAAATGTACTTCGTTGGCGAATATCACTATACCCGAAAACGTAACAAGTATTAGTAATTATGCTTTTTATGGTTGTTCTTCTTTGACAAACATAAACATACCAGAAAGCGTGACCGATATCGCTAACGATGCCTTTAATGGGTGTGATTCTCTTAAAGAAGTTGTTTTTGAATCGCCAGAAAATTGGGTCGCTAAAAGCGAAAATACGGTTGTAAAATCTTTTACGGCAGAAGAATTAAGCAATGCAACAACCGCCGCTTCGCTTTTGAAAAGTTATAGTAGTTATTCATGGAAAAAAGAAAATTAAAAAAGGAGAAACATAATGAAAATAATTGCGCTGCAAGGAAAAGAAAATTGCGGAAAAACGGCAACGCTTAAATTGCTTATCGATTTAATGAAAAGCAAATATAACGTAATCGAAAAAAGCAACGGCAGAAGTTTTGACTATTGGGTAAAATTTGACGTAAACGGCAAAACAGCGGCTATATACACCGCGGGCGATTTGGGCAGTATTATTGAAAACGCATTAAAAGATATCGGTAAGTGCGATTTATTCGTTTGCGCCGTACATACCTTTGGCGACACCGTCAAATGCTTATATGAACACGCTAACAAGCAAGACGTTTATTTATACGGGCGTTTTTTCTATACAAACAGCGGCGAAAATTTGCTTGATGTGCAAAAAGAACAAAATGCCGTCAACGAATATCAATCGAAATATTTGTTTGATAAAATTGTCGCTATTATTTAACCCGCATTTATTTAAAGCGCGTTATTTGATGGTATAACGACAGTAAAACAACAACTAAATCTAAAAAAATTCAAAAAAAAGCGAATAAAAAATTAATAACGCAATATAAAACAAGTGGGCAACTAAAAGTAAATAACAAAAATATAAAAGGAAAAATTTAAAACAGCAAAAAAAATTAAGATGGCAACGCACGTGTATCGTGCGTTGCCATCTCTTTTTATATTATAAGAAATTGGAAACTTACTTGCAATGGTTTACAATTTCGCATATTGCAAACTAAGAAGTGCAAAAACGATGCGTTTTTGCGAAAGCCCGCAAGGACTTAAAAGATTTTGACTTCAGTCAAAAGATTTACTTCTTATAGTTTATGTAATATTTTATATTTTTTAATTTAAAACCGTTTGTGCAAGATTGTATTTTCATATAAAACTTTTCTTGCGCAATACTCTATTTTTTATAAAATTTTTTTTACAATACTCAATTTTTTTATAAAATCTTTTTGCAAATAACGATATTTTACCGCGCAATGTTGCAAACGTTTTATTTTTCGCTTGCAAAAACCGACACTACACTTCACAAAGCCGACACCACACTTCAAAAACCGATATCACACTACAAAAGTTGTCGCACACTTCAATTTTCACTGTCGGGATATTTTATCAAGTCGTAAAGCACGCCGTATTCACCGAAGTGGCGCGTACCCACGAGTTCCATACCGAGATGAATATATTTATCGCATTTTGACTTGGCGTCGGTGTCTAAAATTACGGGCAGTTTTAGTCTGTTTCCCTCGGCAAATGCCATATCGAGCAACTTGCGCATATACCCTTGACCTTGAAATTGCTCTCTCACGCAAACAAGCCCTACGTAAATATAAGGTTTTTTCGCCTTGTCGAACTGTTTGCTCAACCCCGAGCCGCCCTTTGACATAATTTTTGAAAAGCGAATTATATCTTTTAATTTCATCGCGCTTAAAAATCCTTTTGCTAAAGACAGCGCGGCTTTTAAACGAACTTTTTGTTTGGGAAGTTTGTACGCGATATAGCCCTCGCCGTTTTCCGTGGAATATAACATTCCGCTTTTTAAAGCCATTTTTACATAGCCGCAAATAAACGACGCGGCGGCTTCACTCCTCGGAAAAGCCTCTATCAGACCGTGCTCGTCGCCGTAATCGTAATAGCCGAACGCGTGCCCTATGTCTTGAATAATTTTTTCGTCCAATTGTTCAACTTTTATGCTCATAATTACTCTTGATTTTACCCGCCGATATATCGCCGTATAAATTTGCCTTTTATATGTTTAGATTTTAGCATATTTTTACTGTTTTTTCAAGACTTATCAATCTTTTGCAAAAAAAACGAACCGCAAGCAAAAATTTACAATTCGTTTTTTATGTATTACAAAATTTTTATACCCCAATTTAATACAAAAATATTGATAAAAATTTTTACGCATGATATAATACCATTGTAATATGAATATGGGGAAATTTATGGAAACAATCGCATATAAAAGCATTTACAATCAACGTACTCACTACTTTTTTAGTGGAATTTGCGCTATAACATCAATATATTTCTTTTTTGAAAAATCATACACGTGGGCAATTTTTTTATTTGCAGTGTTTGTATTTTCTATTTTTACTGCAATTTATTGTTCACGCCAACCCGACGAATTAATTAAACTTAACAACGATACTCTTGAAATTTATTACAGTAGAAAAGTAAAATATATCCCTTTAACAGATATTTTAAAAGTCAACTTTTATACGATAAATCTAACTTTCACATTAACGTACGGACATTTAAATTTAACCACGAAAAAAGGACGCGTAATAGTTTTTAATATTTCCGACATAAACAACGTTGCAATGAAGATTTCGGAATTAAAAGCGGTTGCAAATCAAAATAAACCCGCCGACAATTTCGATATTTGAGGGGTTTGCTTTATTACCTTTGCGTGGTTTACGTTTAACGTTTACCCCACCTTAACGACTTAAAACCAACAATTTAAAATATATATAAAAACGCAAGTTACCGAGATGGTTCAACTTGCGTTTTGTATTACAAAATTTTTATGTCACGATTTTTAAGTGTGGCGGGCGAAAAACCCTATCAGCAAGCCAACATTTCGCCGCTTTTGCAAACTTTTTTATAGTTGACGACAAAGCATATAATCTCGGCAACCGCGGTGATAAGCCACGAGAAAATATACAATAAATACAGCGACGGAATTGTGTGGAAATGAGCAAATACTGTATAAATCCACACCACGCGGAACACGCAAGACCCCAAAATAACGATAATCGTCGGCGCAAGACTTTTTCCGAGACCGCGACAAGCCGCGATCGAACAATCCATAAACGCGCTGAAAGCATATGAAAAACACATAATTCTCGTACGTAAAAGTCCCGCATCGATAACCTCTTTTTCGTTGGCGAACAACGATAAAAACTCTTTACCGAAAAGGAACAACGCGCCGCCCAACAGTGCGCCCGCTACAAACGAATATATTATGCCGATAAAATAACTTTTAAGCACTCGTTCACGCTTGCCCGCTCCGAGATTTTGCCCCATAAACGTTGAACAAGCGGTATAAAACGCCGCCATAACGTTGTATATAATCGAATCGGCGTTGGCTGCGGCGGAATTTCCCTCTACCATGACGGAATCAAACGAATTGACCGCGCTTTGTATAAAAAGGTTGGCAATGGCAAAAATTGCGTGTTGAAGTCCCGCGGGAATACCAAGCCCGAGTATTTTTTTAGTCTCGATTTTATTTAAACCGTTTTTTAAATCGCCGAAACGGAAAGCGCACTCGTCTTTTTGCCGACCCATATGTATAAGAATAAGCACTGCGGACACGTACTGCGTGATAATGCTGGCAAGCGCAACCCCGTCCTCCGCCATTTTGCAAACGATAACGAAAAACAAGTTGAAAATCACGTTTAAAATACCCGCTATCATCAAATATGCAAGCGGTCGTTTTGTGTCTCCGTTTGCACTTAATACGCCGTTGCCGAAATTGAAAATAGCGAGTGCCGGCATACCGAGCGCATAAATGCGGAAATAAAGCACCGCGCCCTCGATAAGGTCGTCCTTTGTGCCGAGCAACTCCAACATAAACCTCGCCGACAAAAGACACAACGCCGTGATGACGCAACCCGTCACAAGGCATATTACAAACGACGTGCGGATAGAAGCCGCCGTTCTTTCTTTGTCTTGCGCGCCGAGATGTTGCGCTACTTTAACGTTGACCGCACTGCCCATTCCGATGAGAAAACCCGTAAAAAGAGATACGAGAATTGTCGTCGAACCGACCGCGCCCAACGCTTCCGCGCTTGAAAATTTGCCGACTACCGCAACGTCCGCCATATTAAACAGTACTTGCAGAAGTTGAGACAGCATGAGCGGAAGGCTGAAAAGAAACATATTTTTCCACAGCGAGCCGTCGGTCATATGAATTTCGCCGCTAGCGTTTTTGATTTTTAAAGACTCATTTGACATATCTATAAACCTCTTGATAAACATGCAAAAACACGTATACTTCGCGTTTGCGATTTAAGCCCGAATATTCACAAATTAAATTCGACCATTTCCCCCGTAACGCGCATTTAATTATAGTATAATTTTTAAAGTTTTGCAATAATTCGACGCGTGCTAAAAATAAAAAATTTACCGCTACCTATTTTTATCTGATAGCGGCATTTTTTTATGCAAGTTTTTAAACGTTTTCAATGTTAAAATCGAGATTTTTTCTTTGTCATTTACTATTAAATACAAAAGAGAGATTTTCATTACCCCTTGACTTCAAACGCAAAAACGAAAGTTATTTTACCCCGTAAAAAATTCCTTTTTTAAACGAGAGATAAATCGGCAAACAAAAAGCAAAATTTAAAAAACCGCCGATTATTACCCACACGAGTTGAGCCGAAACGCCTAACATAACAATTTGAAGTATTCCTACAACAGCCCCCGCCAAGCCGGAAAAAGCAGTTAAGCCGAAACTTAAATTCTTTTGAAGCCTTGTGGCGATTTCTTTTTCGTGTATTTTGTTTAAATAAACGATATAAGCGACGCCGAATACGACGGCAACCATCGCAACGAGACACGCATAATCTAATGCATGGCGAAAACCGTTTTTGCAAAAGTAAATAATGCCCGCTATAAGATGCATTATCCAACCGACATCGCTCAATAGCCCCAACGCCATAAACGGAATATCGGGCATAGTCGCAGTATAACGGACGCCTTGTTTTCCTTCGCTTTGAAGTTGCTTAATATGGTTTTCCGTAGTTTCTCTTTTTTTGTGCAAAATTTCTTTTATTTTACTCATATAAAATCTCCGACTGTCATGTCGTTTTTATTATACTACAATGCTTTACGAATTTCAACGTAATACAACGCTTTACGCAAAAATTTACCGCTACCCGTTTTAATAAGTAGCGGCATTTTTTTATGCTTTATATATATCTACATTACATTAAAAATCGAAACTTATTGCCGTTTTTACGCAATACGTATTGAGTAAATCGCACAAAATTTACCAACTTACTGCATCGCCGTTTGCATCGTAATGCCAATATTTCCCATCACCCGCGGGCTTTGTTTCGCTGTAATAATACACAACCATATCGTAATACATAGGCTTGTCTTCGGGGTCTTGGTCGATTGTTATTTTATTCCAATCTTCTTCTGTTCCGAGATAATACACGTCGATTGTCGAGATACCCGAAACCATAAACGATTCGTTGTCGAGTTTCGCAAGAGACGTACCGACTATTACTTTCTTTAAAGCAGTGCAACCAAGGAAAGCCATCGATTTAACTTCGCAAACGTTTGCACTCATATCTACTTCTTCTAATTCGTTGGTTTTACTATAATCGTCAACGTATTTTTCAAATGCAAAATTGTTTATTATTATTTTTTTATCGTTTCCAAGACTCGGAATTTTTACTTTTTTATCCGTTCCGGCGTAATATATCAGATATTCGCTTCCGTCAAACGACAAAAAGTAAAACTCGCCCACGTTATAAATATCCGACGTTCCGCTCGTTTTAATCACTAATTTCGGCGCAGCCGTTATCCAGCCGTACTCATAAAACGACGCGCCCGTAAAATTGATTTTACTCAAATTTATAATTTCTGCAACCCTACTGTGATAAAACGCCAAATCGCCTATCGTGGTAAGCGTTTCGGGCAAAGTCACCGACAATATCCTTTTAGATTGAAATGCGCTTTCGCCGATTTCGGTTACGGCTTTGCCTTCGTACGTTGACGGAATTACGACTATCATATCGTCTTTATAATATTTGACGAGTTTGTAGGTGTCGTCGTCTTTAAGTTCAAACTTGAAAATCGATTCTTCCCACACGGCGCGGAGAGTCAAATCGCCGTAAATTCCGTTGGAAATTTTGGTGATGGTTTCGCTCGTTTGAGTGCCGTCTTCCAAGGTTATTACCCTTTCCCAACGCAAGAATTTAAAACCGTCGTTTGCGGTTGGCTCTTTAAGCGGAATTTCGCTTTCTATGGTATAATTTTCGGGATTTTCTTCCGAATTGACTCCGCAACCTGTTAAATCGTAACTCACGTTGTAAGTGACAAGCGACCATTTTGCGGTCAATTTTATATTGTTTACGATGACCGTAGAAAAATCATAATCTTTATCGCCGTTTTGCCAGCACACAAAATCATATCCCGCTTTTTGGGGAATTGTTTGCGGTTCTGTCGCCGTTTCGCCTAATTTCACCTTTTGCTCTTCGATTTCGCTGCCGCCCGACGTGTCGAACGAAACCGTAAATTTGGTATAATAAATAAGTCTGTCGTTTACAAGGTCGTCAAGCCACTGCTTTTCGTCACCCGTATATTCGGGGTGCGCCTCTTTAAACAGCAAATACGCCTCGTTTTCTTGCTTTATCTCTTCGGGTTTTACGGGCACTTCGCGCCATTTGTCGTCGCCTTCGTAGTCGTATTTCCACTCGACCGACGAATCCACCACCCTAAAAATAACTTCGCCTTTCGTTTTAGTTTCGCCCTTTTTACCGCACGAAACCATAAATACCGAAAAGCACGCGACAAACACGCACATAAGCACAACTAACAAAATCGACTTTTTCATTTTTTAAGCCTCCTTAAAGTAAATCATCGCAGTATAAAAACAGCGCACGGCTGAAAATCGCGGTGAAAAGCCCAAAAAGGTTTTCCTTTTCTATTATATCATATGTTTATTCGTTTTTCAATAGTTTGGTTAAATTCCTCATCTTTCGATTTTTAACGTTAAAAAAGGTAAAACGCGGGCGAAAATTGTCCGCCGCCAACAACGAAACAACAACGAACAAAACTACCCCGCCAACAACGAAACAACAACGAACAAACAAAACTACCCCGCCACCGATACTCAAACGACAGCAAACAAGCAAACTATCCGCTACCGCCAATAACAAAACAACGAGCAACCAATTGTCCCCGTTAGTATAAACAAAAAAGCGAGCAGAAATTACCGACCGCCGATAAGAAACAAAACAACAAACAAAAAATACCCATCATCAGCACAACAAAAACGCGGGCAAAAACTGCCCGCTTTTTTGTTTGATATATGACAAAATCTTTTTTTATGCGATTTTCAAAATATAAACACTTTGATAAATCATCGCCTTTTTAACTTTTAAATGGTAATTTAACCGTCGATTTTTGCGTTAATCAAGTATATTCCCGTCCGTAGAAATGATTACGACTTGCCACGGAATAAACTTTCCGCTTTGTTGCAATGCGGTTTTTGCCGCGTGTTCCAAACCGCCGCAACAAGGAACTTCCATGCGCACGACAGTCACGCTTTTAATATCGTTATCGCGAATAATATCGGTAAGTTTTTCCGAATAGTCCACATTGTCTAATTTAGGACAGCCGACGAGCGTAATATGCCCTTTTATAAAACGCTCGTGAAATGCGGCGTAGGCATAAGCCGTGCAGTCGGCGGCGATAAGCAGTTTTGCTCCGTCAAAGTAAGGCGCATTGACGGGCACGAGTTTTATTTGTACGGGCCACTGTGAAAGACGGCTTTGCTCCACAGCGGGAACATGCTCGTCACTTGCCTGCTCTTCGCGTCGTATCGTTTTCATTCGCATTCCCGGGCAACCGCTGTGAATGAGTTTACCTTGTTGTTGCATTTTCTTTTGCTTGTTTGCTATCACCGCCGCCTCGTCATAGGCTGCAGCCTCGCGTTCGACAAAAGAAATCGCCCCCGTCGGGCAAGCGGGCAAACAGTCGCCCAAACCGTCGCATTTATCTTGATCTATTTCGATAATTCTTCTTTTCATAGTTAAGTCTCCTTGCTTTTCTGTCAATATTATATTACAATAAAATAAGAAAGTCGGTTGAATTTTCAACGAACGAGGGTTTTTATGAAAAAATTTTTTCCTATAATTTGCTCTTCTCAACTTTTTTCGGGTATTTCCGAAAATGAACTTACGGCTATGATGTCGTGTCTCGACACGAAAACGGTTGACTTTTCAAAAGAAGAATTTATATTGCGCGTCGGCGATAAAATAAATTCTATCGGGCTTGTGTTGTCGGGAAACGTGTTGATCGTGCAAGACGATATTTGGGGCAACCGCAATATCCTTTCCAAGGTCGGTGCGGGTCAAACCTTTGCGACGGCTTTTGCTTGCGCGCCAGATTTTCCGCTAAACGTGGACGTCATAGCGGAAACCCCCGTCAGCATAATGTTTTTGAACGTAAAACGCATTTTAAACGCGTGTCCGTCGGCGTGCGCGTACCACAATAAAATTATACAAAACATTCTCGGCGAACTTGCAGAGAAAAATTTGCGATTTAGCGAAAAACTCGAACATATGGGTCAACGCACCACTCGCTCGAAAGTTATGTCTTATCTTTCCGCGCAAGCAAGGCGGTTTTCAACTTACGAATTCGATATTCCGTTTTCAAGGCAACAACTTGCCGATTATCTCGGCGTTGAGCGCAGCGGACTGTCGCTTGAACTTAGCAAAATGCGCCAAGAAGGTTTAATTGATTTTCATAAAAGCCATTTTATTTTAAAAACGTAATCGTTCCGCTTTAAATACGTAATACTTTCGCTTTGTTTTAAAGACGTAATCGTTTCGCTGATTTTTCAATAGTTTTTCACCCTTACAAATCGTCCATATCAACAAAAAATTTACCGCTGCCCGTTTTATCGGATAGCGGTTTTTTAATGTGTATCAAACGGTAAATAGTTTTGTTGTCTATATTCGCCCGACAAATATTTTTATTCACTCACACGACAGTTTTCTATCGGCACTTATATCAACATGTTTGGAAATTCGGGTCGGCGTTCGTGAATAATGCGCAGTAAGTCCTTAAATGCGGCTTTGCGAAGTTCGTTGCCGTTGCATACGACTTCAAATCGATAACCGCGAAGCATTGTGTAATTTCCCGTTTCGTGAAATTCGTTTTTTAAATAGAAACTTTTTCTGCGAATTCTCTGCGCATTATTTTTTGCGTTTTCGTCAATTTCTTCAAAATCCAAAATAAGTTGTATTTCACGATAGACCTCCGATATTTTCCGTAAGGCGGCACTGCCGTAGCCTTTTGAACGAATATTGCTGTCTATAGCCAAATAATAAATATATCCACATTCATTATTTTTTAAAATAACGGCAAAACCTATCGGCTTTTCGTCGTCATATATACCGAGCACGTCCGTATTCGTATCCGAGGCAAAAGCGAAAATTTCGTCGAAACTCATCTTTTCCTCGATAGGAAACGCCTCTTCGTTGATTTGCTCGAAGTAGGCTCTGTCTTGGCTGTTTGCGTTTAATTTACGTAATTTTAAATTCAATTTATTTTCTCCTTACAAAGCAAATAAAGCCTTGAAAATGTAATTTATCGTTTAAAATGTCTTATCTTTAATTTTTTGGTTTGTAAATCATTTCTATATGCGGAATTCCGTCTTCTAAAAAAACGTCGGACGTTTGAACGAATCCGCATTTTTCATAAAGAGATTTCACGTAGAGTTGCGCTAAAATCTTCAACGTTGTCTCGCCTAATTTTTCTTTAGCAACTTTTATCGCTTCGTTTACTATTTTTGTCCCCAACCCGCATCGTCTCTTTTTGGAAATAATCCGCCCGATAGACGCCTCTTTAAAGGTCGTACCTTTGGGCAAAACTCTCGCATAAGCCTGTATGCCGTCGTCGTCGACAAGCCAAAGATGATAAGCAACACGATCTGCGTCGTCTATATCTTGATACGGGCAATTTTGCTCCACAATAAAGACCGAAACGCGCAATTTATAAATTTCAAATAATTCTTCCGCACTTAATTCCGAAAAATGTTTTACTATAAGTTCCATTGCAACCTCCGCAAATTAAGTTGTCTTATCTGCAATAAAGCGTAATCGCACTTTTTATCTATTCCAACTTTTCTTTTTGTCTTCTTCGGTAATCGCCCGAATAACTTTGCACGGATTACCTACCGCCACCGAATTGCTCGGAATATCTTTGACAACGACGCTGCCGCCGCCGATTACGACGTTACTTCCTATCGTAACCCCCGGCATAACTTGAACGCCCGCCCCTATCCATACGTTATCTCCTATGGTAATTGGATAAGCATACTCCAAGCCTTGATTTCTACGCTCATAGTCGATCGGATGCCCCGCCGTATGAAAGCCACAGTCGGGCGCAATGAATACGTTATCGCCGAATTTTACTTTCGCGCCGTCTAAAATGACGGTGTTGTGATTTGCAAAAAAGTTTTCGCCGATTTCTATGTTATAGCCGTAATCGCACCAAAAAGGAGCGATAATACAAAACGCGCCTTTCGTTTTGCCCAACAACTGTTTCATTATTTCTTGCTGTGCTTTTTCGTCGGACGGTCGAAGTTGATTAAACTGATAGCAAAGGTCTTTTGCCTTGGCTCTTTCTTCCAATAAATCTTTGTCGTAATTAGCGTCGTAAAGCATTTGCTTTTGCATTTTTTCCTTTTCCGTCATCTTATTTGACTCCTATTCTCTCTAAATAATCCGTTTTGTCTTTATCTGTTATTTCTCTGATTACTTTGCACGGGTTTCCTACCGCTATAACGTTTGACGGAATATCTTTCGTGACGATACTTCCCGCGCCTATTATCGTATTATCTCCGATAGTAACTCCGCCGAGGACTTTTACGTCGCCGCCGAGCCATACGTTTTTACCGATATGAATAGGCTTGCTGTAACAGCCGCCGTTTATTCTCTCAATTGCGTCGATGGAGTGATTTGCCGCATAAAGTCCCGCGTTCGGTCCGATAAGCGTATGCGAACCGATAGTTACTTCGGCGCAGTCCAAAAT
>CAKQKQ010000028.1 GCA_934249265.1 uncultured Clostridia bacterium
CACATATATTTCACTTCGCCCGCGTTTCCGAATACGAGTTTTCCGTCCTTTACTTCTGCCGTTGCCGCACTCGTCGTGTAAGTCGTAAATTCTTTATAGTCTTCGGTAAAGTCGTAGTCATATTCTTCGCCTTCGATTACGTATCTGTTTTCGTCCTCATCGTCGGTCACGGACGCATCGTCGATGTATACTCTGTTCCCGTCGCTGCCGAGGTTTTCGATACCAACTTGAATAGTTGCCGACTTTACAAGACCAAACGGGAGCGAATACGTCACGAATTCTTCGCTCGTGCTGTCGATTAATTTTTCGGCGTAAACAGTACCCGTAAATGCATCGCGCACAAATAATTTCGCGCTACCCGACACAAGTTTTACTTTTAAATTGAAACTGTAATTGCCGAAAAGTTTGTAAATACCTTGATAAAGCGAACCGTTGCCGTCGATATAACCGGCGTAATCGTTTTGAGTGATTAATTCTTTTGTATCGACCGTATACGCTTGTTTTGTGCCTACTTTTTCGTAGCCTACGTTGCCTGTGTTGCTCCAATAACTTAAGCCCGTAACAAAGTCTGTTTCGTCTTTAAAGCCGTTGCCCTTGTGTACTTGCTTGTCGAAATCGCCGTTGAGCATCTCGCTCGAACTGTATATCGTGCCTTCTACGTCGTCCCAAACGAGGAAATTAGTCGCTTTTAATTGAATATTGTTAAGCGTCAAATCAAACGCGCCGAGATATTCGTTGTTTTTAAAGGTTACATTTTTGATAGGACAATAGTTGTTGTCTTCGGTTTGGCTGTAAGTTCCGAACGCGCTCCAACCATAGAACGGGTCGTCGGGCCACGTACCCGAAGCCTTGTGTCCGCCCAACGAACAGTCTTCGATGACTATGTTGCGCGTTTCTTGTTTAGTCATATCGCTTGCAGCCGTACCCCAAGGCATCCACGAAATACCGAAACCGCCGAATAAGAAACTGTGTCTTATGGTAATGTTTTCGGTTGCGTTGTTTTCTTCGGGCTTGGTAGGACGATAAAACTGTCCTCTTCCGTCTTCATATGCAGTACAAATACCTACGGCGTCGTCGCTCGTGTAAGTGAAACAACGGTCAATTGTGAGATTTTTACAACTCGTCACCGTAAAGCCGTCACCGGTTATGTTTACCGCTTGTTTTTCGGTAAGGTTGCCGATATATACGTCGTTGTTAAAACTCATATAGCAATGCCAGCCGTTGCTGCGCATCAACGTTAAGTCAGTTACATCAACGTGATTATTGCTGTACAAACAAATGGGTATTTGATGTACCCTATTTTCTTGTCCTTTTGCAAGACCGGGGTCGCCGACAAAGTAAAGCGGATCTTCCATTTCGCCGCCTACGTCGTTCATACGAATCGTTCCGCCGCCCGTTATACGCACGTTTTCTTTATTGCGAACAAGTATCATTGGGAGGTTAACCGTCGAAAGACCGGTGCACCACACAAGTCCGTCTATATCGACGCTTTGCCCGTAGGTAACCTTGTCGAACCCTCTTTGATGAACGGGTACGGTTTTATTGAGTTCGTCTTCTCTTTGAGACTGCCATATCACCGCGCCTTTTTCGATTACAAACTCAAGATTACTGCACAATTCAATGTGAGTGATTACGTATCTTCCGCCGTAAACGCTGTCGTCGCCGGGGATAATTACTTTACCGCCGCCGGCTGCCGCAACTGCGTCAATTGCCTTTTGGAAAGCCTCGGTATCGTCGGTAAATCCGTCGCCCTTCGCTCCGTACTCCGTTACGTCTGCAACAAGTTTTATATCCACCGTAAATCTTTCGGGATCGTTGTTGAAGTCTTGATAGTTTTCAATGGTGAAATGAGTGTCTACCTTTACTCCGTCGATAGATGCGAGGAAATAACTCGATAATTGAGTTTGAGCCGAATTTTCTTTATACAACGGGAAAGTTGCCTCGAACTTGCCGTTTTCCACTTTTGCCGTGGTGAGTTTTTTAATGTCGGAATAATTTAAACTATCCGTATAGTTCTTGGGAGAAGACTGCCAAATAGTTACCGTTTTGCCGTTGTATTCCTCTTTTGCCGTACCTTGTACGGTCACCGTTTTTGCATTAACGTCGGCTATACAAGACTCGATATTGCCCGCATAATTATAAATACGCTCTTCTCTTTCAAAAGTTATCGCGTCGATATAAACGTTTCCGTCGGTTGCGTCCACAAATTCCATTTTGAATTGGCGCAAGTACCCCGTCGGGTTTAAATCGCTTACGTTGAAGTAATAAGTTTGCCAGCCGCCGTTAGACAAAATATCGAATTCTTTTGTGAACCAATATCCGTCTGCGCTCGTGCTGGTGCGGAAACTCAATTTAAGTTTGGTCGCCGAAGTTTCGTTGTTCATTCTAACGAGGAAAGTGTTTCTGAGCGACATATACATGCTGTATTTATGCCCCGGGTTTTCCTCGATTTTGGGCGATTCGATGGCAAAACCTTCGCCCGTAACGTTTGCGACAAGCATACCCGAATCGTACTCGGCAGTGCCGCTATAGATAGTCATGCAGTCAACTCCCGCTTTAGAAGAAAATTCTAAATCGGTATAACCGAAATCTTTATAATCTATCGTCGATTTCGACAACTGTATGTTTTTGACTTTTGCAGGGCAAACGAAAGTGTTTACGCCCGCTTTTGTCCATTTTCTGCCCGCCTCGGGAGAAAGTTGCTTATACGTAGAACGGCCGTTTACATAGCACACGATAGCGTTTTCGTCAACTATAAACTTTACGTGAACCCAAGTATTTGCCGAAGTGTCGCCGTAGCCCGAAGCAATTTCCACACGGGAAACAGGGCTTACGTTGGTCGAATTTTTATTAAATAAACGAGCAACGGGGTTTAACGGGTCTCTGTTTGGCGCGATATTGAAAATGTAAGTACCACCCTCGCCCGTGTGGTTGACTTGAATGTTTATACCCGCGTCGCCTCTTCTCGGTTCGGAATATTGAATGTCGGCTTCGATGGTGTTGTAATCGCCAACGTCGTTGCCTAAATACCAAATAACCGAACTGTTGTCGGCGGTTGTAGAATACACCGTTTCATCGCCCTCGGTAGTGGTCTTCCAAGACGCGTCTACGCTCCATTCGGACAATACGGGTTGCTCAAAACCGACAGAAATGTCTTTTACTTGCACTTCTTCAAAAGAAGAAATTACTTTAAGTTTTGTCCACGTAACGCTACCGAAACCCGTAGCCTCGATATATTTATTTCCGTTTACGTACATTACCAAAATATCGTCCACCAAAGTAAGTTTTACGTCAATCCAAGTATCTTTACCGAACCCGTCGGCTCTGTTTAAACGCGGCGATTCGCCGAGTGTGGTATAACCTTTGCCGCCGATTAATTTTTGAGCGCGGAAAAACGGTTTAGCACTTTCGTCGTTGTAATATTGACCGCAGTTGAGATACATTCTCGCGATGAAAAACATGCTGTCATCGTAAAAAACTTGAAATCCCATGTACGCGCTACCGCCGTCGGTGGGGTTGTTTTTGTACAAAAATTTCGCGCTGACCGTGTTTATATTGTCAAGCGAATTTTTGTAAGCAATGGTCGATTCGCCTACGTTTGTCGAAGTATAAACTCCGTCGTCGTCAAGCGTGTAACCGCTCGGCTCGAATGCAGTGTAGTCCGTTTCGGCGTTTACCTTGGGCGTTTTTACGCTGAAAGTAAACCCTAAAAGCGAAACCGCAAGCATAATCGTAGCAACGAAAAGCCAAACGTTTTTTGCCTTAATCATATTAATTTTTCCTCCGTTTTTCGTCTTTAAGACGTTTATTCCGACCGAACTATATAATCTGTCGGTTATTATTTTACTAAAATTTTCTTGGCAAAATTTTGAAATTATCTTGCTTGCTTTCTCTTTTTCTTAAATATCGTAAACGCCGCAATTAGCGTAATTAAAGAAATCATTATATTTCCGCTCGCTAAATCGCCGCCGCAACCCTTTTTAGATTTTGCGGGAATTTTTAAATCGGCGATTTCGTTGTGGTCTATATCGAAGTTTTTACCGCACTCGCTGCAATGATAATGCCCTTTTGTGCCGTTTTTGCCCGCTTTTGCGGGTACTTCGTCTATCCATTCGCCGTAAACGTGGTCGCCTTGCACGGTGTAATATTCGCTGCCCTTTTCTCCGCATTTACTGCAAGCGTAATAATACTCCGATTCGCCTTTGCACGTTCCCGCTTTCTTTAAATATTTGCTCGAAATATCTTTTTTGCTGAAATCGTGGCTTACTTCTCTCACGTGCGAACAATATTTACACGTTGCGTCGCAGTCGTTGTCATATTCGTGTGTACAAACCTTTAAACTTGCTATAGCGGCAGTCAAATATTCTTTGGCTTGCTTTATTTCGTCGATTTTTGCGTTGACGTTGTCGTAAGTTTTTTGCGCCGACTCTTTAACGGTCACAAACATTTGATACGATGCCGTCGTATAGCCGTCGTCCGTGTATCCGTTTGCTTTGTCGAGTTCGGCTTTAAGTTGAGATTTCGCCTCGTCATATAAATCGCTTTCTTCCGCTTTTATCACGCTTGCGTCGTCCAAATATACCGCAGTGTTTTTATCTCCGATATGTTCTACACCCAAAGCGTATACTCCGTCTTTATCGACAGTGAACGCAAAAGTGTATACCGCATAATCTTGAGTTGCCGTCACTTCTTTTTTGCCGATTTCGTTCACTTTTCCTTCGTCGGCAACGTGTTTTTTCATTTCGGGCAAACCGACGTATAAATTAGTCGTGCCGCCCTCGCCTTTTATCGTCATGGACAACTTGTAAGTGCCCGCCTTTAAATATATGCCTTGATAAAGTATTCCGTCGCCTTTTATATAACCGGCGTAATCTTTTACGGTCGAAGTTTTGTTGTCGTGAACAGAAGTTTTGGTCTTCGTTCCGCGTTGAATATACCCGAACTCGCCGTCGCCTATTGTAGACCAATAAGACAAGCCCGATACCCACTCTTCTTCGCCTTCATAGCGGTAAACTCTTTCAAAACTTTCGTTGTAGAATTTGTTTGCGCCTATAAGTTCGGCGTCGGCAGTGAGGAAATTAGTCGCCACCGCTCTGTTGTTGTATCCGTATACGCCCAAAGCGACTGTTTTTGTTCCGTGCCAATAAATATTGTTGAATAAATATACGTCTTGAATTACCGAATAGTCGTCGCCTTCGCCGTTCCAAACGTCGTAACTGCTTCCTTTGCTCGTTCCGTAAAACGGATTATCTACCCACGCGCCTATGTCTTGACCCGTGCCGCCGATATAGTTGTTGTAAGCAACGATGTTTTTAGTCGCCATCACCGAAGAATCGCTGTGGTTTGACGCCCAAACGCAGAATACCATACCCAAACCGCCGCGAAGTTGGTTAAACGCAATTTCTACGTTGCTCGTGCCTCTTGTTCCGTCTACGTCGGGCTTGTTCCAGTCGTAAGATTTTCTCGGGTCAAGATATACGCTGTTGAGCGTAATTGCGTCGTCGTTACCGAACAAACGGTTGCATGCAAGTAAAACGTTTTTCGCGTTTGTCAAACCTATGCCGTCGCTGTTTGAATCGGTGGGTTGTTTAAGCGTTACTCCGCCGACGAATAAATTTTCGGCGAGGTTTGTCGTGATATGCCAATTTTGCGCGCGCATTATCGTAAAGTCGGTCAATTCGATATTTTTAGACTGAGAAACGAATACCGGACTTAAATGTATCGTATGGCTGCACGCCGCGCTGTAATTGGGGTCGATTAATTTTAACGGATTAGTCTCTATCGAGCCGTTATCTTCCATTCTAATCGTGCCTTTACCCGTCAATTTTGCGTTGGTTACGTTTCTGAAAAGCACGAGAGGACGGTTTTTATTGTTTGCCGAATTCCACATTATGCCGCTGTTTACGACGTTATGTCCCAATACCACGTCGTATTTATAATCGGACACCTTTGCCGACTGCCAAAGAACCGCGCCTTCTTCCAAATGCAACTCAACGTTGCTTTTTACTTCCAAATTGGTCACGATATATCTTTTGCCGTAAGTATCGTTATTTCCCGTAACAACTACTTTGCCGCCGCCTTGTGCCGCCACGTAGTCGATTGCCGCTTGGATTGCGTCGTTGTCGTTTGTAAAGCCGTCGCCCTTTGCGTTAAACGGCGCGTCTGTGACCTTTACCGTGAGCGAAGGTAAATCGAAAGCATAGGGATTTTCCACAAAGTCTTTCCAATTTTCTATATTGAACGTTTTTGAAAGTTTTACTCCGTCAACTGCGGCGATAAACAAACTCGTCAAATGACAATAATCGCCGCTGTAAAGGGGGAACGAGACGCTGAAATTTCCGTTTTCGTCCGCTTGCGTCCTCGCGATATACGACATCATATAATCTTCGGAAAAGTCGAGCGACTCAAAAATATTGCATACGTCGGTTGTGTACAACGTCACTTGTTTGTCGGCATATTCCTTTTTAAGTTTACCTTCAAACGTGACCGTTTGTTTGTCTTTGTTTGCCGTCAAACTGTATCTTTCGGCGGCGTAATCGTAAATGGGGTCTTCTCTTTCAAACGAAATTTCGTTGATGTAAGCCGCGCCGCTACTCACGGGGAACTCGAATTTTATTTCAGTAATCATTCCGCTTAAATCCATATCAGAAAAATTAAAGAAATAATTGTTAAGTCCTTTTTCGTCGGCGTTTATATCGAACGTCTTTTCCGTCCATTCTTCAACGGCGGTTGTCTTTACGGATATTTTTACTATTTCCGCACTCGAAGCGTTTTGCATGCAAACTCTTATCGTATTTCTAACCGAAATCTCCGCGCTGTAGTGATTTCCTACAATAGTCGAAGGAAGTACGTAAACGGTAGGATTTTGTCCGTCGAATGCGACGTTTACTTTTTGATTATCTTTATCGTAAGCGACGGTAGCGTTTTCCGCAGTAACCGCAGCCACGCCCCTTTCATCGCTGAAACTTAAATCGGCATAACCCATTTCAATATAATTCAATTGTTCTTTGCCAAAAGTCATGCCCTTAAACGACGCTTTTACGTCGTAATTGTAAATTGCAAATCTGGGATTTACAAAAGTATAACCGTAAGTATCGAAATGCGACACGCAAAGTTTGCCGTTGATATAAAACGCCAACGCGTCTTTCTCGAAAACGACTTTTGCGTTGTTCCAAATCCCGAAGTCGGCGGCTTCGTTGCCGTCGTTCGTCTCGTAATTTACCGCTTGCAATTTAACGGGATTTTTGCCGTTTGAGTAATAGTAAATATAAGCGGCGTCGAAATACGGCTTTATGCTAAACTCGAAAAACGTTCCGCTGTTTCCGTCGGGATAAACCATAACGCCGAAATTCTTTGCGTCGTAGCCGTCGAATTTGCCGTCTTCTCTAAACGAATAAGTCATTGTGTTGACGTCGGAGTGATTTTCGTAATTCGTCATCCAAACGCCCGCTTGCGGGTCGGTGCTGTTTCTTTTGTATACCTCTTCGCCGTCCTCTTGCACTATATCGTAATATTTCCCCGTATCCCAAATGGGCTTACCGAAATCGGAATAATCGATTATTTCGTTTTTAAAAGTAATGTTTTTAAAAGACGCTTTTACGTCGTAATTGTAAATTTTAACGGTAAAATTATCAAAAGTGTTGCCGAAAGTGTTAAAACTCGTCAAAACTTTGACGTCGTTTATGTAAAACGCCAACAAATCTTTTTCAAAAATCAATTTTACGTTGACCCAAACGCCGAAATCGGCAGTTTCGTTGCCGTCGCCGCTTTCATAGTTTTCACCGCCGAGTCTTTGCTCTTGACCGTTCGCATTGTAGAATATATAAGCGGCGTCCCACACGGGTTTTATTCTAAACTCGAAATACTCTGTTTCGCTGCCGTTTAGGTAAATAAACACGCCGAAATTCTTTTCGCCGTACTCGTCGAATCTACCGTCTTCTCTGAATGAATAAGTCATTGTATTGGCGTTTTCCACAGCCGATTTATAGGTCATCCACACACCCGCTTTAGGTTCGGTCGAATTGCGCGAATATACCGTGTCGCCGTCCTCGGTCGTTATATCGTAATATTTACCGCCATCGAAGTCGGTTTCGGCTGCCGCTTTTTTAAGTTCGGCAAAATTTGCCGTAAACAAACAAAGCGATAACGCGAAAACCAAAAACAAGGCGAATACAAACGTCCTTCTTTTTGTCATAATTTTACTCCTTAATACATTTTTACTTATTATTTTACGTCGTTTTTATAGTTGATTTTTACGCCGTTTTATATTTAATGCGATTAACTCGGCGATTTTCATTGCGCCGTTATAAAAACGATATCTATTTGTTATTTTCTTGATTTTCTTTGTTTTTTAAATATTGTTTTCTTACCGCGTCGTAAACCTCGTCGGGAATTTCCAAATCGCATTTTGCATAACTCGGCAAAACTTTATCGCCCGCGACCGCTTTATCCGCGCACCTTACGTCGTTGCGCCATTTGTCGCGTTCTTCTTTATTTCTCAAATCGGGCAACTGTTGGGGTTTGTTTCCGTCGAGTATGCTAAAATAAGCAAACAGCCCCGGGAGAGCGATATCCATCGCTTCGTACACACCGATTATATCGGCGGGCTCGCCTTTTAATGCTTTGACGAAATTGTGTATTACGTAATAATCGCCGCCGCCGTGCGCGCCTTTGTCTATCATTTCAATGCCCGTGTTGTGTTGAGGCAAATACGTTTGCGGATTATTTTTACACTCTCCGTCGTATGCGTCGAAATTGGTATATATCCTCGATACGCCGCCGTTTTGCGAATCTTCGGTTGCGTTTTCCATACGCCCCTTTGTTCCGTAAAACACGTAACGTACGCTGAATTTATCCAAACAGCCGTGTATGCTCCTTACGACCGCGCCGTTTTCAAGTGTAACCATTTCTATGCCCGCGGGCGCGCCGCGCCTACCCATTCTCGCGCATCTGTCGGCGTACGGCAACTCGAAACCCACCACCGACTCGGGGCGAAGTCCCGTGACGTGAATAATAGGACCTAACGAGTGACTGCAATAAAAAGTAGCGTACATAAAATTGCGCCAATGGTCGCGTTCGCCGTAAGTTATGTTTGCCCAAATAGGCTCGGTATTGTGTAAATATTCACCCTCGGCATATTCGAGTTCGCCGAGTTTTCCTTCTTTATAAAGCCGTCTCATTTCGCTGAGTGTGGGCATATAACAGTAATTTTCGCCGTAAGCGTAAATTTTTCCACTTTTTTCGACAGCCTCGACGAGTTCGACAGCCTCTTTCATACATTGACAAGGCAAAACTTCGCTGAAAACGTGTTTGCCCGCGCGCAAGGTTTTTATAGCGAAACCGGCGTGTTCGGTCGCGCAGTTGGCAAGTATAACCGCCTGCACGTTTTCATCCTTGACAAATTCGTCGAAATCGTAATAATAACGCGCGCCGCTTCCCAATTCTTTTTTAAGTTTTTCAATGACGTCTTCGTCTTTATCGCATACGGCAACGACTTCCGCATCGCCGTACTTGCAATATCTTATCAATTCGTCTCCTCGCTTTCCGCCGAAAAGACCTAATTTAATTTTGGACATAATTCCTCCGAGTATGATTTTACCATTTACATAATAATGTATAACGCCGCAATATGTAAATGGAAATTTCTTTTTTAGTATGGAAATTTTTTTGTTTCGTATTGACAATCGCCGCTACAAGCGTTATTATTAAATCGACGTTAAATTTAAGACAAAATTTTATTTAAAAACTCTTTTTGCGTTTTTAGTATAAAAACTCGCCTTTTAAGTTCGTTTTTTATCATAAAACGCCTTAATTTAAGCGACTAACGCCGATATAAATCGGTTTAAAAGTCTTAATTTTGCAAAATAACGCAAATTTTATCTATATAAAAAACATATAAAAAGCGGCTTTGTTTTTATTAAGCGTTTATATTGCCGCGAAATAGTCAATCTTAAAACTAAAAAACAACGCCCCGTCGCTTTTTAACGCGGCGATAAGGAACAATTATTTTATGGAAAAATCTAACATTTGTATGTTTAACACGTTGACGCCGCAAGAAAACGCGTCGTTTAATATTTTGCACTTCGTTTACGAGAAAAAAGCGGAGTTTAAACAGCACGTAATTATTTTCGCCGCGTTTAGCATAAACCTCGTCACCAAGGGCAAAGGCTATTTTACGCTGAACAAAAATAAATACCCTTTAAAAGAAGGCGATTTGTTTTTCACTTTCCCGTCCGTGCCCACTTCGACGGTAAACGAAGGCGACCTTGAATATATGTATATAAGTTTCACGGGCACTCAAGCCATGCCCATGCTCGAACGGGCGCAAATAAGCAAGGACAACCCCGTTATCCACGGCATGCAACACCTGACGAATTTTTGGACGGATTCGCTGGGACTTACAAACGAAAACAATATCGACATTATATCTCAATCTGTGATACTCTATTCTTTGTCTTCGATAATTACCGACGGGCGCAAAAGCAAAACCACCGACAAAGCCGCCGATATCGTCTGCAAAATCAAACAAACCGTCGATAAAGAGTATTTTTCACCCGAACTCAATTTAAACAGAATTTGCGCCGAATTTTTTTACAACCCGAGTTATATTTCGTTTCAGTTTAAAAAAATCGTCGGCGTAAGTTTTAACGAATATTTGCAAAACTTGCGACTTCAAAACGCTTTAAGGCTGATAAAAAGCGGCTACACCCAAGTGAAAGACGTGGCAATAACTTGCGGCTTTTCCGACCCACTCTATTTTTCAAAAGTATTTAAAAAGAAATACGGCATAAACCCGGGGGAATATATCTCCTCTCAAAAAAACTTGCAGTCTTAATTTTTGATTTGCTTTTAGAGCATTTTTTAATATCTTGTTTTATGACGGCTTTTAGATTTGTTTATATGTTCGTTTTTTAGCCTCGTTTTATTGGTGCTTTTAGGGTCATTTTTTAGTAATACGTTTGTTTCCTCTTTTTAGATTTTTACGTTTACTTTTCAGCGGTGACATTTTAAACTTGCTTTTATGGTTTCTTTTTGGAAATTTTTTATTTTCGTTTGCGTTTGACCGCGACGCATAAATATCCCGCTAAAACACAATTTTGCTATTATAAAATAATTTAATACGCCTTAAGGAAAAAGTCCGACGCCAAAAAACGTCGGACTTTGTTTTTATTTACTTGTTTGTTCTTACTTTTCTTCGGCGGTTTGCCGCGTTTATTTGCGGCGGGTTTATTAAATTTACGCATTGTTTGCGCTTTGCTCACGGCTTATTATGCCTAATTTTACCTTAATTTCGCCGTTTTTACGCAATACGTATCGCGTAAAGTTGACAAAAATAAATTTTAAATCTTGTAAAACTTAAACTCTGCCAAACCGCTTAATTGCGATTATGCCGCTTGTTTATCGGTAGGAACTTCGGGCGTTTGCTCCGCTTGTTCTGCTTCCCAAGCCGCTTTAATTTCAGCAAGGCGGTTTTCGGGGAATCTCATGGTTACGTCTTTAAGCGACATAGCAAACGTTGCGTTGCCGCGGTAAGTGTTTAATCCGTAAGTTATGTCAAATTCAAGCGACGCCGAAGTGAGAATGTTGTTTTCGATAACCACGCCGAGTTTGAAAGGCTTATTGAGTTTGATTTGCGTCGTCATAACTGCCACTTTTGCGGCAATTTCTTCATCGGTCGCTTCGGGAGAATCTATACGGTAATACGCCTCGATATATTTACTTAAATTATTGTTGGTTACCGTCCACTCGATAGAATATTTTTCTCCGCTTACCGTTGCCTTGGGGTTGGGAATTATCGAAGAAATTTGATCGATAGATGCAGCGAGGTCGGTTGCGTCCACTTCGGACAAGTCCACTTCTCCACCTTCGGCATTTTCTTCATAACCGTAAGTTTCTTTTATAAAATTGCTGTAAGTATATAAATTTCCGTCTTTATAGTATTGCTCGATAATCAAGCCCTCGCTTTTGTTATCTAAAATTTTAATCCACGTGTTTTGTGCAACGGTTTTGTTGTTTTCGTCCGTTTGCAATTGCATAACTATGTCGATTATGCCCTGTTCTTCGGTAGTAACGGGCGTATCTGCCGTTTCGTCGACGATTATGCTTGTAAGTTTGCCTTGAAGCGAAATGTCGATTTGGTTGCTTACTACCGTGGTCGTTAATGCGGCTTTAAGTTGAGCGTAAGCGGCTTCGTTCGACACCGACTGCGCTTTATCCTTTTCGCAAGCAGCAAAAGGAAACGCCATTATTATCGCCAAAAGCAACAACGCCGTCTTTTTGAATAATTTTGTTTTCATAATTTTAGTCCTCCTTAACTTTTATAAATATATTATATCATACGCACTTATGTTGTGTCAATACACAATTTTTATACTGCTTTTAATTGTGATGAAAGTATAACACTATGAGACAAAATTAAAAAATTGTTAGAAAATGTGGGGGACTTTGTTAAAAAAACACCTTTTTAAACCTATTGACGATGTTATCGGCAAAAAAATCAATATTTGAAATTTAAAATCTTGCATATTTTGCCGATATCGGCAAAATATACAACAAAAAATATTCGCAATAGGCTCAAAATTATTCTTTAAAACTTTCAATCTTCTCCTTTTAAACGAAAAAGAGTTCGGCTAAACACCGAACTCTTTTCACTTTTTATTTTCGCCAAACAACACTTCAACAATTAATATCAGTTTTCACACATTTTTGATAACCTTGATAAAATCCAGAGGTATTGCATTAAGTTGTTAAATTTATTCTTTGTTGATATAGTCCCAAATAATATATCTCGGTCTATGCTTGGATTCGAGATACGTTTTGCCCACGTAATCGCCGATTAAGCCTATCGCCGTCATCAATACTCCGCACAAGAAAAGCCCGAACGTCAATATCGAAAACAACATCATATGGCTGAAATTCAAGAAATACAATACAAGGCATACTACAAACGCGATAAACGACAAAACCGAGGTGATTATGCCGAAATTTCTTATAAAATAAATGGGTGCAAGAGTCATCGACGTGATTCCTTCGTAAGCGAAAGACAGCATCTTTTTTAAAGGATATTTAGACTCGCCTTTTTCCCTTTTGCCCCTTTCGTAATACACAACGTCGCTTTTAAAACCGAGCATCGGCACGAGTCCGCGCAAAAACAAATTTACTTCGCGATATTCGGACAAAGCGTTGACCGCTTTTTTGCTCATTAATCTGTAATCGGCGTGATTATAAATCACTTCCGAACCCATTTGATTCATGATTTTATAGAATTTTTGAGCCGTAAACCTCTTGAAAAACGAGTCCTTTTTTCTCGAACTGCGCACGCCGTAAACTATATCGTTGCCGTCGTAATATTTTTCGAGCATTTGGTCGATTACGTTGATATCGTCTTGCAAATCGGCGTCCATCGACACGACCA
Organism: uncultured Clostridia bacterium; assembly: GCA_934249265.1. Classification (GTDB taxonomy): domain Bacteria; phylum Bacillota; class Clostridia; order Christensenellales; family Borkfalkiaceae; genus CAKQKQ01. Next base: position 13,415 of record CAKQKQ010000028.1, read on the forward strand.
TATCGCAACTTTTTATCGCCGTTTCAAGTCCCGCAAGCAATGCGTTTTGGTGTCCTCTGTTGTGCGAAAGGCAAAGTCCGGAAAAATGCTCGTCTTCGTCGTGGTATTTTTTTATCAATTCCCACGTTTTGTCTTTAGAACCGTCGTTTACGAAAAGTATTCGGCTTTTATCCGATATTTTGTCAGCATCGATAAGTTCTTTCAATTTTTTTAAAAGAATATCTTTCGTGATAGGCAGCATTTCTTCTTCGTTGTAACAAGGAATTACCAAATATAAAATATCCGCCATAATTACGCCTCCTTCAACTTATACAAATAATAAATGTTGTTTCTGTATTTTACGAAACTGTAATAGTCGGGCGACTCTTCATAATAATACAGTTCATACTTGTCGGTAAAGCCCTCAACCCTTTCGGAAATGTCGTCGGCGTTTAAATTTTTAGCGAGAACAAACGTAACTTCACCGTTTTTCAGCGTTTCGTTTTGCACTTCGTACATTTCTTTAAGCGGAACGTTGAGTTCGCAAAAATATTTATTGGGCGGCATTATGCCTGTAAGATTATAAATTCCGTAGTCCAATCCGCCGTAATTGTAAACGGATACGTCTTCGTCTTCATGCGTCTTTTTATACTCGTTTACAATGTTTGCGATGTTTATCTCTGCATAATCAGTTTCTTTGCGGAACATAAAATAGTTGTTTTCGCCTACCGCAAAAATCAAAATTAACTCAAGCGGAATAAAAAGCAATAACAATTTTTTGTCGTATTTTTTTATAATTTCCGTTATCTTAGGCATTTTATATCCGTGTTTGTCTATCGAAATAATACCGAATAGCCCGAATATGACGGTGGGAAGTCCGTAATAACGATAATACACGCCGCCACCGAATAAAAACAGCATTGTAATTATATAAATAACCAAAACCGTAACGAATAATCTTGAATGGTTGCGCTTGTCTTTAATGGCGAAAATAAAGCCGAATATAATCAATAAATAAATTGTACACAATTGTATATACGATAAAGAATAACCCAAAAGTGCCAACCCAATTTTTACTATAAACGACTTTTTTTCGGAAGAATATATGAAAATATTATTGTAAAAATAAGCATCCCAGAAATAAGAAAGAGAATTGTTTACTTTAAAATAAATTAAAGCGGGCAACAACGCTACGATAAAACCCGTAAAGAAATATACGATTTCTAAAAAGGCTTTTTTAGTCCTTTTATCTTTTATATCCCAAATAAAAGTCATCAACGCAATTGCGAAAATCATTCCGCATATCGTGTATTTGGAAAAGAAAATTATACCCGACAATGCCCCTATAATCATCATTTGATAAAACGGCATAGGCGCATTGTTTTTTATCGATTTAACCAAAAAGTAAAACGCGATTAATAAAAACGGGATAGACATTTCTTCAACCGAATCTCCCGTACGAAAGCCTGGTGAAGTATAATAAAACGACAAAAATATTAAAAGATAAATAATTCTTTTTACGTCGTTTTCGATGTATAACGACAATAATTTATAAGCAAAACAAGCAACTATAAGTCCCGCAATTACTTCAAAAATCCACATTCCTATATATCCGTTGGATATAGATGCGGCAATATAATGCAAAAAGTATACGTAAGGACCTTTTTGTTCGTAAATATCTCTATACAAAACGAACCCTTTTTTCATTGCCCTTGCGACCGTAAAATAGCAATTCGGGTCAACCCAATAGTTCATTTTATATAAAAAAGAACATTTTGCGGTGATAGTTACCAGCACAAAAACAAACAACGCAACTATCAATTGTTTTAATAATTTATCTTTCGTTTCCGATTTCATTCAAACTCCCATAGACATAAACGATAATCGTTTATTACCCATTAAAAACACCGTCGCCATATCTTTTTACTTAATAAAGGAATTAATGCGACTTATTGTCTCTTACGTTTTTAATGCCGTTAGAGACTATGAGTAATTGTATCACATAATACAAAATCTGTCAATATATCGTAAGATTTTACAAAAAAACAATTATTAATTTTTCTCGCGCCCAAAAACACCCTCATATATGAAAGTAAACGCTCGAAAAATACAAAGCCGCCCCGAAAACAGAAAATTTCGGTGCGGCTTTAATAAATAATATGATATATTAAAATTTCTCTCGCCAAGTTGCTTAACAAAAACCTTTATTTACTCGATAAACAGTCTTATTTAGTCAATTTACTCAACAAATCGTCGTTTAAAATAGGCAATTTAGTCGCTTTTATGTTGCAAACGTCAGCACTTTTTGCTTTTGAACAAATTTTATTTACTTTCAGTTGAGGACGTACCGAAATCGCTGTCCTTTGCCCGTTGATTTCAACGTCGATAAGCGTGCTGTTGAGTTTTCTCACGTAAACGCACAAAAGCCTTATGCGATTTTCTTTAAAATACGGAATATCCGACAAAGCATAATTTTTGGAATTTTGCGGAATATCGGTTTCGCCCGTGTGCCCGTAATAAGTTATGTTTTTATCGACTTTTTTCATTTTTTCAAGCATAGTCCCGATTGTTTTGCCAAAAGAATTACCGCTCTCGCAATCGTTAAATTGCATACGGTTTTCGCCGAGATTTAATTGCAATTCACAACCGTCGTTTTTCTCTCCGACGAAAAATAACGAAACTATACCGTCGTTTTTATTTTCCACTGCAAAATCGAAACAATACCCGAATTTCTCGGGTTGCATATCCAACTCGTCAAAAGAGTTTATCTCAAAAGTATTTCCGTTTTGTAATTCTCGGTACATTTCGTCTACCCATTTCATGCCGAGTTTTCCGTTTTCTCCTTGGATAAGTTCGCGATGAACGATTACGCTACCCCAACCGACGCCGTTGAGCCAACCGGAAATTAACTTGCGATTATTTTTAAATCCCGTAACCATCGGCACGCATAAACCATCGTATATTTGCTCGCCTACGCCCGCAGCGTCGAAAAATTCATCGTCGTTTTTTAAAGTACGGAAATATCCCGTAAAACCGACAAGCAAATACTTATAGCCGTTCCACTCGAAAAACGACGGACACTCGGTACTGTTGCGCATAACCGAACCCGAAGCAAAATCAAAATTTTCGTCCGATTTATAAAGTCGTTCGCTCATGTCGCGCGTCTTCCATACCCCGCTCGATTCATATCCGACGTAAAGTTTTAAACAACCGTCTTCGTCAACGTACATACTCGGGTTTCTACCCGCGTGAAAAAGGACTTGACTTTGCTTGAAATTTATGCCGTCGTCGCTGTATGCATACGTCGCGCCCGCAGGGAATTTGCCGTTTTTGAAAGCATCGTTATACGTAAACCTCGTCCAAGTGTGCGTCTCGGGGTCTATTTTCGGCTCTTGCAAAGCATCGGTATACCTCTCGGTATGCAAGCCGTAACTCATATAATATTTGCCTTTTGAAAAGAACATAGTCCCCGTCCCGATAGTTATCCACGGCGCGTCTATCGACACGACGTCTTCTTGTTCTTCCCAATGAATTAAATCGGTCGTGGTAACGTGCGCGACGTAGTGCGCGCCGCAACAGTTTCGACTGCCGTGGTGTCGCCTATCGGGCAAATAAAGCAAATGATAAACTCCGTCGTGATAAAAATTCATCACGTCGCCGGCATTGCCGTTCCACCAATACGGCGAAAAATAAGGAAAATTCAACTCTTCTTTTACTTTTTCTTGCTCTATCGTCGTTTTTGTCACTTCAAACCACTTTAAATCTTGTATATTTTGACGAATAAAAGCCGAATCGGATTGAGGAATAAACAAATCGTATCCGCTGTTTTCGTTGAGTACGTATCCGTTCTTTATAAAACGCAACCACGTTCCGTCAAACCACAACCCGATTTTACCCGTCGCAAAGGGTGCGGAAAGCGGCAATCTTAAAAAGATCGTCATATCTTTTGCTTTGTCGGCACGGAAAGTTTTAAATTCCGCCTCTAAAAACCGCTCGTTTATATCGCGGTAATAAAAACAGCCTTCTCTTTCGATTGACGCGGCAACTTCGTTTTTATCGGTACGCGAAGCGGTAATTATACGCAAGGTAAGCGCACCGTCAACGCGTAAAATTTCGCCCGTTGCCTCTTTTTGCAAATCGGGCAATTCTATATAAAAGTGCTTTTCAAGAACTTGCGGAAGTCCGCCGTCAATACTGTGCTTTTCTAAAATATAGCGTTTTACTTTTCTTATAATATCCATATTTTCTCCTTAAATGCCGTTTACTAAAATTTAAGTTTTAAGTTTGCACCCGCGGTTCGTTTAATCGTAAGGTTGTCGACTACGTTTAATTGCGATTATTCCGCATAAAAACTTAATTATTTTTATTGTTTTGTCATTTTTACGCGAACCGTTGTGCGTAAAGTCGTCGTTTTCGACTAAAACGCAAGCCTAAATTTGCACTTATACAACGTAGACGTAAATTTAATAAAAGCCAAAGTTTTTACTTTTCGTACTTAATAATACTTTGCGCTTGCGCAGCGTTTTTAAATTTTCCGCAAGATATAAGCCCGTATAAAGCCGCGCCGTAAGACGCTTCTTCCAAGTGTGCGGGTATTTTCATTTTTGCGGAAAGTTTGTCCTCGAATATTTTAATTAAGGCTTTGTTTTTTCTTATTCCGTTGCCCGAGCCTACAAGTCCGCCCTTTTCGCTACCCATAAGTTTGTACATATTCAAAAGTTCGTCGGCAATTCCGCACAAAAAACCGTAAGTAAGGTTTGACGGCAAAAAGTTTTCGGCGGTGATTTCGGTTATACTCCCTTTAACGTCGGGGTTAACCCTTGTCCCCGCAAATCTTGTGTCTACACATAAATCGGCGGAATTTACGCTTGAGAGCATTTTGTCCATTATGTCGTAAACGTCGTTGTCATCAAGAGGTTTTACATAACTTAAAACGCTCGAATAAAAGTTTTTCAATATCGAATATGCCCTACCGCCGCAAAGCACCGCGCCCACGACAAGATATTTATTGTCGAAGTAAGGTCTCGTTTCTATGCCGTCGGCACAAACGATTTTGTCCGAAATTATAGAAATTTGACTGCCCGTACCCACGTTTACAAGCACGTCGTCATCGCTTGCAAGGGTTGAAAACACGCTTGCTTGGTTATCGCCTATCCCGACGCTTACGGGTATACCTTTATAGTACCCCGCAATGCGGTAATCGGAAGTGACTTCCGCTTTAAAATCGTACAAAAACTTGTTTGTTTTTAAATCATAGCAGCCAAAACTTGCAGCGTCGCTTGCGTGCAATATCGGCTTTTTAAGCCCGCAAAGTCGCATAACGAAATAGTCGTGTATAGCACAATAACTTATTGCTTCTTTAGGTCTTATCCCGTTTTGCACGTTGTAAAAATCGGTGACGTTGCCATATCCGGAAAAACTGTTCAAATATCCCGCATAGGTCGTGTCTTTATAAGGAAGATTACCTCTGCCGTCTTGCCACGTGTAAAGCGAACTTACGGCTTTTCCGTCCTTGTTTGTATACACTATGCCGTGCATTTGACCCGTTACGCCAATTACGCAAACGTCCTCGACAATAAGACTTTCGAGTATACCCGTAGCAACGGCGATTATTTTTTCGACCGACTGAATTTTCTCCCACTCGCGTTCGGTCTTTATAAACGCGTCGCCGTTTTTCGTAATCGATTTTTCCACTTTACCGCTGATTGCGTTTATCAACACTCCGCAAACGCTGGTTGTGCCTATATCTATTCCTATCGCTTTCATTTTTACACCTTTAACAGCCTATATGCGTAGAATTTAAATCGAGTCTCGTGATTATATCTTGTTGAATTTCGGGCGATAAATCGAGGAAATTGACAAACGTTCCGTGTATACGCATTATGTAAACGCCGCTCGGGGCGTATTTTGCGGGATTTTCCAACACTTTTCTCAACGTTTCGGGCGTGGTCACGTTTACGTAAAGATAAAACGGAGACACCCCCTCTTCGAGGTCGTTGAAAAACAACGGCTTTATAATGTTTGAATAAAACTCGACGCCCTTTTCGGCATAGTCTTTGCCTTTAAAATATTTAGGGTCAATACCTAAATGAGAGGCATAACCGCCGTTAAACTCTTCAAAAGGCAACTTCATATTTGACAACATTCTAAATCCTAAACCGTTTGACGCTTCGCCGTAAAGCGGGTCTACGCCGTAACCAAGCATATCTCGACTCTTTCTTCCGTCGGGAGTCGCGCCCACCCAATAACCGTACGTAAGGTGCGTTGAAGGACTTGAAAAATCGGGACGGAACGGGTTGCCCAAATAGTTCTTTTTAGAACGCAACATTTCAGATACTTTTACGGCGATATCTCTCGCTTCGTCGTCGACTATTTCGATATTGTTGCCGAATTTCGGACACGAAAGCAAGAATTTTCTTAAATCTTCATATCCCTCGAAATTATTTTTAAGTGCGGCAACAAGCCTGTCTTTTCCGTCGGGATATTTTTTGTTGTACTCGTCTATCGCGATAAACGAATCGGCAAGCACCGTAAGCCCGTGAACCAAACAGCCGCTGCCGTTGTACTTCGTGCCTTGACTGTGAATATCTCTCATGTCGCTGCCGTATTCGAGACCGCCCATAAAGCAACTTAAAAACGGCACTTTATAATCCGACAGCGCAATCGACGCGCCGTTTGCCGCCTCGACCATGTTGTCGCAAACTTTATCGAGCGTTTTGTAAAACGCTTCTCTTATATCTTCGAGACGGCACGTTTGGCAATCCATGAGTTTTTCACCCGTAATTTCGGAATAACCGCCCGTCAATACCATTTCGAGCACCTTTGGCAAATTGAGCCAACTGTTTGTCGTGTTGCCGTTGTCTTTACCCATAATAAGCGGCTCTTGACAACCCGCCACCGAATAATCGGGAATATCGTTTTCGTCCACTCCGTTGTTTTTGAGTATTTCAAAAAGCGAATCGTCGTTGAAAAGCGACGGCGTAAGCACACCCGGGGAAAAGAAAAATTTACCCATTTCCTCATACAGTTTTTTCGGCGTGTTTTTATGAAGTTTTACCGAAAGAATGGGCTGCGGAAGGTTCATATCGTAATACGCGTCGAGTATTGCGTAAGACATTGTGTTTGTAAGGTCGTTGCCAAAATTGTCTCTGCCGCTTATAAGCACGTTTTGCGAAATCGCCCAACTCCTGTCTCCCACGTTGAAAAACACAAGGAAATGCTTGAAAAGTTCGGCGGCGTCTTCCCTTGAAAGTTCGCCGCGGTACGGCTCGAAAATTCTGTCGGCATTGCCCACCGAAAACGCGTACGGGTTGGGCGCTTGTTCCATACACATTACTTCCCAAAGCAAAATGTAAAGTTGAAGAGCCTCGTAAAGGTTTCTCGCTCCGCTACCGGAAATATTTTCAAGCGCGTTTTCAAGGAAATTTAACTCTTTTTCTCTTTCTTTATCGCACGATTTTTTTTGTTCGTTTATAAGGTCTATGTATCTACCGATAAGTATTTTTACTCCGCCGAGCGCGATTGCCGCCGCAGTGAAAAATTCACCCTCTTTAGATTTTGCCTTTTCAATCATTTTATCTATACCGTATTTCAAGGCAAAGCGAAAATCGGGAATTACGTGTCCCGTGACTTGTTCGACGAAAAATATTACTTCTTTCGTGTAATTTTCCGCTTTACCGTATACGTCGCCCAACAT
>CAKQKQ010000029.1 GCA_934249265.1 uncultured Clostridia bacterium
AATCCATAGAGTAAAAATTCTCCTTTAAAAATTATATAATGCCATTATAGCATAATATAACGATTTTTTCAAGGGGAATAAAGATAAATTTCAACTTTAATAGTAATAATAAAATTTTATACCTTTTTGCGTTTCTATATTTTTTATATCGGCAAGTTTATTTGAGCGTTGCCGACAGCCGTAAGTTATGTTTTTTTAATATGTTTTTCGTTTGGTTTAAAAGCAGTTTAAGCGAGTTTTGTGATTTCGTTTATTTGCTTAAAATTTGTCAAAATTGTCTCGTTTATAGCATACGGTTGCCGTAAAAACGGCAAAAAATTTATTTTTCAAGCGGAGAAAGAGGTTTTTTTTATCTTTTATAAAAACGTCTAACCCGATTTAATTAAAATTATATGCTATTGAATTGCGAAAAGCGCAAAAAAGAAGTATAATAAAATAAAAGAATAAAAACGGCTACCGTTGCTGCAAATAAAATATCATTGTTTGCCTATCGCGGCAAGTAAAGATTTGCAAGTCGGCAGTTGTTGTAAAAGTGCAAGCAAAGATTTGCAAGTCGGCGGTTGCGGTAAAGGCGTAAGCAAAGATTTGTAAATCGGCGGTTGCTTGACGGCGGTAGTTTTACGATAAAATCATAAATCGGATAAAATTCATATATTACAGGAGAACTAAAAAATGGAAGAGAAAAATTATATTCCGGGGAATACGCAATTAGTCGAATTGAAAAAAATTGAAAAAGAGTTGAACTTAAATTATAAAATTTGGGCAAAGGTCGAAAATTCAAATCCCACCGGCTCGATAAAAGCCAGAACGGTATACAACATGCTTTTAAATTATCAAAAAAAATATAATTTAAGCGAGTGTACTATTATCGAGGCTACTTCGGGCAATACGGGCATTGCTTTGTCGTTTTACACAAACGTGTTCAATTATAAATGCGTTATCGTTATGCCTAAGTCGATGTCGAAACAAAGAAGAGATATGATAGCGCAATACGGCGCGGAACTTATACTTGTTGACGGCGGAATGAAACAAGCGGAAGATAAAGCGGTTGAACTTCAAAAGCAAACGGCAAATTCTTTCATTTTCGATCAATTTAATCAAGCAAGCAACTACATGGCGCATTTTAAAACGATGGAAGAAATTTTAAAGGACTGCCCCGCGGTAAAATACGTGTTTGCGGGTATCGGCACGGGCGGAACTATTACGGGCATGGCAAAATACATCAAAGAACACAATTTGCCTATCGTCGCCGTGGGTATCGAGCCCGCGCATTCGCCTTTACTCACAAAGGGCTATGCGTCGGCGCACAAAATTCAAGGCATCGGCGCAAATTTCATACCGTCGATTTTAGATTTAAAATGCATTACTTCGGTTGTTGACGTTGACGACGAACAATCTATCAAGTATGCAAAATTGTTGAGAAATCTCGAGCAAATCGACTGCGGCATTTCAAGCGGAGCGGCTTTGCTTGGAGCAGTTTCTTATTTGAAAAACATAGACGCCGAGGGCAAAGACGTCGTGATAATTTTGCCCGACAAGGGAGACCGTTATTCATGGTAAATAAAAAACAATTGACCGACTATATGAAAAAAGTTTACGAGGTTATCGTTCGCGACGATTATCTTGAAAAAATGCCGAGTTTTCCTATTTCGGCTTTTTCGGATTGCGTTTTTTCAGCGACCGATTCAACCTCGACTGATTCAGACTCGACCGTTTCAAATTCGGCAAAGACAAATTACGACGAAAAAGAGTATTTGCAAAAAATAAAACAAGCGCACGAGTGCTTGCTTAAAGATTTGGACTTTTTTATGTTGAGCGACCCCGCCGCGGATAGCGTTGAAGAGGTGCTTATTTGTTACCCTGGGTTTAAGGCGATCGTGTATCACCGAATTGCGTATATTTTGTATCAAATGAATTGCAAAATCGGCGCAAGGATAATTTCGGAAGAAGCGCATTTTTTGACGGGAATAGATATTCACCCGGGGGCTAAAATCGGCTGTCCGTTTTTTATCGACCACGGCACGGGTATTGTCATCGGCGAAACCACAGTAATCGGCGACAACGTAAAAATTTATCAAGGTGTGACTTTGGGCGCGCTGTCGCTTTCTAAAGGTTGCGACTTAAAGGGCGTTAAAAGACACCCGACCATTTTAAACAACGTCACGATTTATTCGGGCGCGTCGATTTTGGGCGATATAACCATAGGCAACAATTGCGTAATCGGTTCAAACGTGTTTTTGCTCGAAAGCATTTCGGATAATTGCCGAGTGGTTTTGAATAAGCCCGAACTTGTTGTGAGTAAAAGAAAGTAAGCGTTTTTAGTGATTTGCGGGAGAAAATATGGGTAAAAACGAGTTTGACTTAAACGACATTAAAACAAATGAAAGTAGTTTAAGCGATTTAAACAATTTAAGCGAAAAAACGCCGCCCAAAAGGGTGGCGATAATATATTTTTCGGGTACGGGAAACACCGAAAAGGTCGCAAATTTATATTTTGACGAGTTTGAAAAACGCGGAATAAAATGCGATTTGTTTTCGTTGCCGCTTAAAACTGCGGTCGATTTTTCTGCGTACGATTTACTCGGCGTGGGATATCCCGTGCATGCTTTTAATACTCCCGAAATCGTTTTATCTTTTGTAAAAACCATGCAAAAAACGCCTTTAAAGCGGGTGTTTGTCTTTAAAACCTCGGGCGAACCGCTTAAATTAAACGACGTTTCTTCTTTAAAATTAATCAAATTATTGGCAAAAAGAGGATATTTAGTGCAGCAAGAATACCACTATATAATGCCTTACGACATAATTTTTCGTCATTCGGACTATATGGCGGACAAAATGTGGAAAACAACAAGCGCGCTTGTGCCGATAAACTGCAAAGAAATTTTACACGGTGTGAAAACCAAAAAGAAAAAGTTTTTTCTCGGCGGAACGTTCGCTTTTATAATGTCGATAGAACATTTCGGGGCGCGGCTTAACGGGCGGTTTTACAAAGTAAAAAGCAGTTGCATAAAGTGCGGTAAATGTATAAAAATTTGCCCCACTGAAAATATAACGGAGCAAGACGGAAAAATCGTTTTTGGCAAAAAGTGTATTATGTGCACGAGATGCGCGTTTTTTTGCCCGACCGACAGTATTAAATTGGGGCTGTTTGACGGGTGGAGAGTAAACGGCGAATACTCGTTTAAAGATTTAAAAAGTGCTGTTGTTGCCGCCGAAGACAGCAAGAGTGCGGACGATAATGATAAAAATTGCGCAAGCGTGGGTGACGATATAGACTGTAAAAGCACTGTCGCCGCCGATAAAAATTGCGAAGAAATAAAAGAGAGTATATCGGCAAACGGTAAACATGAAAAATATTGTAAAAAAGCGTATGCAAAATATTTCAAAAACGCTGAAGAAATAATAAAAAATGCAATAACGAAAATGGACGATTGATTGCGAATTTTTAACGGCTAAATTATTTGAGTATTAAATTGAATTTTATGTAAAAAGGCGCGCCCCGTTGCGGAAATGCAACGGGGCGCAGTTTTTTTAAATTTAAGAATTTATCACAAAAATTTAAGTTGTCAAAGTTTACAAATTGCTAATTTAAGTATAATTTATTGTGGCAATGCTTTTAAAATAGAATTTGCAATTATTTAACATATAATTTTGCATGTTATTTTAATTAATTTGCCGACATTTTAAAAATCAATTATTTGTAAAATTTAAGAGATTATCACAAAAAATTTATATTTAAAAGTTTACAAGTTTTTAATTTTGGCAACACCCGTTTTTATAGCCGCTTCTGCAACCGATTTTGCAACTTGTTTGTGCGCGTTTTTGTCGTAAGCGTAGGGCAAAATAAACTCAGTCGAAAGTTTGTCTTCGGGTACGCACGATGCGATGCCGTATGCCGCGGCGATCATCATTTCGTAGTTGACGGTTGACGCTCTTACGTCGAGCGCGCCCCTAAAAAGTCCGGGGAAAACAAGCACGTTGTTGATTTGGTTGGGGTTTTCCGAAGAACCCGTTCCCACGATAAACGCCCCCGCTTCTTTGGCGTCCTTGGGCGAAATTTCGGGAACGGGGTTTGCGCATACAAACAAAATGGGTTTTTCTGCCATTGAACGAACCATATCTTTGCTTACGCAGTTAGCCGCCGAAACGCCGATAAGCACGTCCGCGCCCTTCATTGCGTCCGCAAGAGTGCCCGTGATTTTGTTTTTGTTGGTGAGTTTTGCAAGTTGCTTTTGCGCGTCGTTAAACCTTTCGTCTCCCTCGACGATTACGCCTATTTTATCTACGGCGATAAGGTCTTTCACGCCCAAAGAGAGCAAGAATTTAGCAATGGAAATACCAGCCGCGCCCGCGCCGTTTATTACGACCTTGATTTCGTCCATTTTTTTATTTGCCACTTTCAACGCGTTTATAAGCGCAGCCGCAACGACAATTGCTGTGCCGTGTTGGTCGTCGTGGAAAACGGGTATGTCGAGGTCTTGTTTAAGTCTCGTTTCTATTTCAAAACAACGAGGAGCGGATATGTCCTCGAGGTTAATTCCGCCGAACGAACCCGCAAGCAATTCTATCGTTCTTATAATTTCTTCGGTGTCTTTAGAACGTATGCAAAGGGGATAAGCGTCCACGTCTCCGAATGCTTTGAAAAGCGCGCATTTGCCTTCCATTACGGGCATGCCCGCCTCAGGTCCTATGTCGCCGAGACCCAAAATCGCCGTTCCGTCGGTAATTACGGGCACGGTGTTCCAACGCCTTGTAAGGGTGAAACTTTTTTCTATGTCGTTGTGAATTGCCATGCACGGCTCGGCAACGCCGGGGGTGTAAGCGAGCGATAATTTTTCTCTGCTGTCAACCTCGACCCTGACTTTTGTCTCGATTTTGCCTTTCCATTCGGCGTGCTTTTTAAGCGATTCTTCTCTATAATTCATATAAATTCTCCTATTTTATGTTTTTAATTTACTTCTTTAAGTATAAACTATAAGAAGTAAATTTTGAAACAAGTTCAAAATTTTGCGCTAACGCGCTCGCAAAGTTGGCACTTTGCACTTCTTAGTTCGCAATATGCGAAATTGTAAACCATTGCAAGCAAGTTTACAATTTCTTATAGTATACTACTTATGTTTTGTGTTGTCAATTTTTACGTGTTTGTTGTTGATTTTTTGTGCGTTTTCGCTTGCGTTTAATTTTATCGGGCAAAAAAATTAGGCTTTAATTTTAGTTGAAAAAATGCCGCTTTAATGGTATAATACAATAGAAACTTGCTTGAAACGGTTTTTAAGAAACTTGCTTAAAGCGGTTTTAAAAATATTGCAAAAGAAACGGCGATTTGTTTTGGCAAAGCGTGGCGAGGTGTAATTATGATAGTAAAGTTTAAAAAACTCAACGAAAGGGCGGTTATGCCCACAAAAGGTTCTCAATATTCGGCGGGTGCGGATCTGTATTCTGCCGAGCCGACAAGTATAACCATTAAACCGAGCGAAACGGTTTTTATAGGCACGGGACTTGCGGTTGAAATTCCCGAGGGTTATGCAGGACTCGTGTACGCGCGCAGCGGCATCGCTTGCAAAAGAGGGCTTGCTCCCGCAAACAAAGTCGGCGTAATCGACGCGGACTATAGAGGGGAAGTTAAGGTTGCGCTTCATAATCACTCGCTTGAAACGCAAACTATTGAAAAGGGCGAAAGAATTGCTCAACTTGTCGTTACTCCGTTTTTGGCGGTTGATTACGTTGAAAGCGACACGCTCTCCGATACTTCGAGGGGAGAGGGCGGCTTTGGTTCTACGGGTAAATTATAAAACGAAAAATTGTAAAGGCGTGGAAATTATAAAATTTTTATATCGACTTAATAAGGTGCAGCGGCTGTTTTTACGGCGTTGCGCCTTAATTTTTTATATAAAAGTCGGCGCATATCGGCGGGTAAAGGCGGGATAAGTTTGAGTGTAAAAGTGATATGTACAGGTGCGCAAAATCGGTATGCGAGTGTGCGTAAAGGCGGTATGTTGATATATAAAAGAGATATAAATCGGTAACGACGGCGAAAATTTTAAGTTGCAAATTCTGTTTGTGGTTGGGTAAATAAAAGGCAGAAATATTAAGTTTGACGAAAAGTCAAAATTCGACTTAAATTGTCAATTTTAGACAATACGTATGCTGTATAATCGTCATAAAGGAGATGTTTATGGCGAGAAAAATAGTAATTACTTCGGGTAAAGGCGGAGTGGGGAAAACGTCTATTGTGGCAAACTTGGGGCTGAGTCTTGCTTCTATGGGTAAGCGAGTGGTGCTGTGCGATATGGATTTCGGTTTAAATAATCTCGATATCGTGCTGGGACTCGAAAATAAAATTATGTACGACATGGCAGACGCGGTTGACGGACGGTGCAGACCCAAGCAAGCCTTGGTGCAGTGCGACGTTCAAAAAAATTTGTATATACTTGCGTCGGGACACGGTTTTAAAAAGAGCGTAACTTCGCAAAACGTAAAGGCGGTTATCAACAGTTTTGATAAAACTTTCGACTACATATTGATCGACTGCCCCGCGGGAATAGATACGGGATTTCATAGGGCGGTGTCCTCCGCAGACGAGGCGATAGTCGTTGTGACTCCGCATATTTCAAGTTTGAGAGACGCCGACAAAGTGATAGGCATGCTTAAAAGTTATAGGATCGAAAACTTGTTTTTGGTCGTAAATATTGTTAGGGGAGATTTGGTTGTTGACGGCTCGACTCTTTCGCCCGAACAAATTGAAAGCGTGCTAAAAGTGTGCATGATAGGCGTTATTCCCGACGACGATAAAGTACTTTTGTGTGTTGGTGGGGCGGTCGGAAAGTCTGGCAAGGCTTTTAAGATGCTTGCAAACAACATAGAAAAAGGCACTAACAAAATTTACCGTTTCAGAAAAGGCTACGAGGGATTTTGGGGTAGTATCAAAAGGGGGCTTAGAAGGTCGTTATGATAAAATCAAGGGAAATCGGCAGACTAAAACAAGTGCTTGAAAGCGATAGAACGGGCATGACGATGGATAATTTATCTGTAATTTCTGCTGACGTTGAAAAGGTAATCGACGATTATTTTGAAAGAAAAGGCAAAACCTCTATACGCTTGATAGAAAGCGACGGAGAATATAAACTGCGAATCGAAACGACTATCAACGCCTTTAAATCGTTTAATTCAATTAAATAGTAGCAACGACTAAAAACGGCGTTGTTGTGCGTTTTATAAAACACGTATTGCGTAAAAATGACATAAAATAACGCTTTTGGTGTTTTTTTTAAGCCTTTACGTTGCAATTATATTAAAAACGAACGATAAAAATAAGTTGCCGCCGTAAAGGTCGGAAATAACCGGATTTTATTAAGTCGGGTGTTAGGTCATAGATTAAAAGATTAAATCGGGTATTAATAAAGGTTTTGCGAATATTGATTTTTATGTCGCAAGTGTTAAGCCGAGTGTTATGTTTAACGTTAAATCGCGCATCGAGTTAGGCTTGGGTAACTATTTTTAAGTAAAATTGTCATTTGCACATAAAAAAACTTGATTTATGTTTTTAAATATAATATAATTAATACAAGAAACAAGAAAACAAAAGAAGGAGACAATATGGAACTTAAAGATTTGACTTATAAAAAGCAAAATATTTACACTGTTGCCGATGAAGAAAAACTCAATAAGATTTTCGAGTATTGCGAAGGATACAAAAAATTCCTCGACGAATCCAAGACCGAAAGAGAGGCTGTTGAAACTACGGTTGCTATGGCTGAAAAGGCTGGTTTTACGCAATACGTACTCGGTGAAAACGTCAAAGTGGGCGATAAAAAGTATTACGTAAACAAACTTAAAAACATATTTTTATTCAAAGTCGGTAAAGGCGATATCGCTAAAAACGGTATAAGAGTGCTTGCCGCTCACATCGATTCGCCCAGACTCGATTTAAAACACAACCCCTTGTATGAAGAAGGTCAAATGAGTTTCTTTAAGACTCACTACTACGGCGGTATCAAAAAATATCAATGGACTACAATTCCCCTTGCAATTCACGGCGTTGTGGTGTTGGCTGACGGCAGCAGCGTAAAAGTGAATATTGGCGAGGACGAAAACGACCCCGTATTCTATATCAACGATTTACTTCCGCACATGTCGCAAAAACTCAATACTCAACCTATCGGCACTGCGTTTACGGGTGAAAACCTCAACATTTTGTGCGGTTGTATCCCCGTTGCCGACGGAGAAGAGGACGAAAAGTCGATTAAACTCGGTGTGCTTAAAATCCTCAACGAAAAATACGGCATTAAAGAAGAAGATTTCCTTTCTGCCGAACTTTCGGTAGTACCCGCCGCAAAGGCAAAAGACGTAGGTTTTGACAGAGGACTTATCGGTTCTTACGGACACGACGACCGTTCGTGCGCATACGCATCGCTTACCGCGCTTTTAGATGATGACAACGACGAAAACACTACGATAGTTATTCTTGCGGATAAAGAAGAAATCGGCAGCGAAGGCGTTTCGGGCATGCAATGTATGATTTTTGAAGATATTTTCAACTCGATTTGCAACAGTTTCGGTAAAAATCCCGCAGTTGTAAGAAGCAACTCGAAGTGTTTGTCTGCCGACGTAACAGCGGCTTACGACCCAAATTTCCCCGACGTTTACGAGAAAAACAACAACTCGTGGCTTTCGTGCGGCGCGGCTATTTGCAAATTTACGGGTTCGGGCGGAAAATCCGGTTCAAGCGACGCTTCTTGCGAACTTTTAGGTTTTGTTCGTAAAATATTTGCGGAAAACGGCGTAATTTGGCAAGCTGCCGAAATGGGTAAAGTTGACGTAGGCGGCGGCGGAACGGTCGCTAAATACATAGCGAAACTCAATATCGATACGGTAGATATCGGCGTACCCGTAGTGTCTATGCACGCTCCTTACGAAGTGGTGAGCAAGGCTGACGAATACGCAACGTACGAAGCGTTTAGGGCGTTTATCAAATAATTAATTAAGGCGAATTTCCGTCGCAACTTTTTTCGTTGCGGCGGAATTTTTAAAAAACGGCATTGCTTTTGGTTTGCGGTACAGTTGCTTTAAAACCCGACAAAACATTAAAAACTGTATTAATTGCATAAACGTTTTGGGCAATGTGCATAAATATTTAAAGCAAAAACACAAAATTTCATAAGAAATTTGACTTAAAAATTGCAGTGATATATAATATTAAAAATTTTAACAAAGGAATTTACTGAATATGGCTTATTATTATGACGAACCTTCGCGTACTTTCAGCGAGTATTTGCTTGTCCCAGGGTATTCTGATGCTCAATGTATACCGTCGAAAGTATCTTTAAAAACTCCGCTTGTAAAGTTTAAAAAGGGAGAAAAGCCCGCATTGACGATGAATATCCCCTTGGTTTCGGCGATTATGCAATCGGTTTCAAACGACACCATGGCGATCGCGCTTGCAAAAGAGGGCGGCGTGGCTTTTATTTACGGCTCGCAATCGATCGAAAGTCAAGCCGAAATGATTAAAAAAGTAAAAAAATATAAATCTGGATTTGTCGTTTCGGATTCAAACATAAAGCCCGACGACACCTTGAATACCGTGCTTAAACTTAAAGAAGAACTCGGTCACTCGACCTTTGCCGTAACCGACGACGGCAGCGCAACGGGAAAACTTTTGGGCATAGTTACGGGCAGAGATTATAGGGTAAGCCGTATGACGGGCGACGAAAAAGTAAAAGATTTCATGACTCCGCTTAAAAATCTCGTTACCGCAAAGGAAGGCACTACTTTATCCGAGGCGAACGATATTATTTGGGAGCACAAACTCAATTCTCTTCCAATAGTTGCCGACGACGGCTCGTTGGTTGCGTTTGTTTTCAGAAAAGACTACGCTCAACATAAAGAAAACCCCGACGAACTTATCGACGAACACAAGAGATACGTCGTGGGCGCGGGTATCAACACGAGAGATTACGAGACGAGAGTTCCCGCACTTGTCGAGGCGGGCGCAGACGTGTTGTGTATCGACTCTTCCGAAGGTTATACCGAATGGCAAAGTCGCACGATCGCTTGGATAAGACAAAAGTACGGCGATAGCGTAAAGGTTGGCGCGGGAAACGTGGTTGACGCCGACGGATTTAGGTTTTTGGCTGACGCGGGTGCGGACTTTATAAAAATAGGTATAGGCGGCGGTTCTATCTGCATTACCAGAGAGACGAAGGGTATCGGCAGAGGACAAGCGACGGCAGTTATCGAAGTTGCTAAAGCGAGAGACGAATATTATAAAGAAAAAGGAGTGTACGTTCCCATTTGTTCGGACGGAGGAATAGTACACGATTATCACATTACGCTTGCGCTTGCAATGGGCGCGGATTTCTGCATGCTCGGCAGATATTTCTCGAGGTTCGACGAAAGCCCGACGAATAAAATACTCGTAAACGGCAGTTATATGAAAGAGTATTGGGGCGAAGGAAGCGCGAGGGCGAGAAATTGGCAAAGATACGACCTCGGCGGCGCGGCGAAACTTTCGTTTGTCGAAGGCGTGGACAGTTACGTGCCTTATGCCGGACCTTTGCACGACAACGTTGCGGGGACTTTGGCTAAAATTCGCTCGACGATGTGCAACTGCGGTGCGTTGAATATTGCGGACTTCCAAAAGAAAGCAAAACTTACGCTTGTAAGTTCGGTTTCTATAGTTGAGGGCGGCGCGCACGACGTGCTTGTAAAGGATAAAAACATACAATAACGATTTAATTTGTCGATATCGAAAAATTGAAATAAATTGTTTTGGTATGGATTATTAAAAATATTTTGGTGGCGGCGTTCGCAAATTGCGAACGCCGTTTTTGTGTTTTTTGGTTGTGTGGCATGCCTTTTGTGTTGTGATTTATAAAAACGCCGTTTTTGTGTTTTTTAGATGTGGAATTTTCGTTTTGTGTTTTGTTGTGGTTTGCTGTGTAGATATTTTTTATTGAACTCGTGGAGTGGGGTTGTGTTTTATATGTCGCAATTTGGAAATTAAATTTGTATATTGCGGCGGCGAAATTACAAAGAAATCGAAGAATAAAAGTTTATATTGTGCTTGTGTGTGTGAATGTTTTTAAATTTCACAGCAAATTGCGGCGTAATTGCAAGATAAAACCGCATAAAATTTTTGCGTGATATTTAAGTGTTAAAAATTTTACCGTACGATTATAATAATGAGTTGTAAAAAATTTGCGTATATGTTATAATTAATAGTAATTTATAGTTATAGTGGTATATTGGCGTCTGTTTGCGGGCTAAAACCCCTTTAAAGATGCGGGGAGAAGATTATTGTTTAACGTAAACGAACAAATTTCAATTCAAAAAGCCAAATGTATGAGTCCCATCGTGCTTGCGTTTGTCGGCGACGCGGTTTATTCTTTGTACGTCAGGGAAAAACTCGCGTTTAACACCGATTTCAAGTCGGGCGTTTTAAACGTTAAAGCGTCGGAAATCGTAAGGGCTTCGGCTCAAGCGAAGTTTATCGACGCGATTTATCCCCTTTTGACCGAAGAAGAGGCTGACGTATACCGCAGAGCGAGAAATACGAGAAAAGGCACAAGGGCAAAAAGTTCTACCGTTGCCGAATACAACAAGTCCACGGGGTTTGAAGCGTTGGTTGGATATTTGTATATAACGGGGCAAACCGACAGATTAAACGTACTGTTAAATTACGAGGTGAAAGATGAAAGTTGAAGGAAGAAACGCGGTTGAAGAGGCGTTGAAAAGTAAAAACTCTATAGACAAAGTTCTCGTGCAAAACGGCATGAGAGACGAGCCTTCGAGAAAGGTTTTAAACCGCATAAGAGAGTTGGGGGTAAAGGTTCAGTTTGCCGATAAATGCGTGCTCGACAAAGAGAGCGTAACGCACAAGCATCAGGGCTTTATTGCCTACATTACAGAATACGTATACTGTGAAATTGACGATATTTTGGAATCGAAAGGCGAAAACGGCTCGTTTATAGTGGTGCTTGACGGCATTGAAGACCCGCACAATTTGGGTAGTATAATAAGGGTTTGCGAGTGCGCGGGCGTCGATGGAATAATCATCGGCAAACACAGAAGCGCAAGCGTAAACGAAACTGTAATGAGAATTTCCGAGGGTGCGGCAAACCACGTGAAAATCGCCAAAGTTACCAACATCAATACCGCCGTTGAATATTTGCAGAAAAACGGCGTGTGGGTATATGCTTTGGAGGTCGGCGGCGACGATATTTATAAAACCAACTTAAAGGGCAATATCGCAATTGTGGTCGGCGGCGAAGACACGGGAGTGAGTCGTTTGACTAAAGAAAAATGCGACGTCACTATGGCAATACCCATGTTCGGCAACGTAAACTCGCTCAACGCGTCGGTTGCGACGGGTGTGGCTGTTTACGAGGCTGTAAGGCAGAGAAGATAATGGAAAATTACGATAATTATACCGACGAGCAACTCGTTGACCTTTATCACGAAGGAGACGAATACGCTTTCGACGTGATTTATTCGAGATATAAGTCGGTAATAGAATATCACGCAAACAACTTTTTTCTTCAAGGCGGAAACAGAGACGATTTATTGCAGGAGGGCAATATCGGGCTTGCAAAGGCGGTAAACGCTTATAAAAAAGGCAATGCCTCGTTTAAAACTTTTGCCTCGACTTGCATAAAAAACAACATTCTTTCAGAGGTATCGAAGGATTCTAAAAAGGCAAACTTCCCGTTAAACGAGAGCGTGCCGCTTGAAAATATCGAGTCAGAAAATATTTCCGGTCCGGACCCGTTGACGCACGTTATTGAAGAAGAAAACAGCGAAGAGGGCATAAAAAGAGTGCGCGCTGTGCTTTCGGATTTTGAGATAAAAGTCGTCGAATACGTGCTTAAAGGTTACTCGAAAAACGCCGAAATCGCCGAACTTATGAATAAAGACGCAAAATCTATCGACAATGCGAAACAGCGCATACTCAACAAATTGCAAAATACCGAGCAAAAACAAGACTAAAACAGTAAAAATTCAAATAAAAACGTTAAAAATAACAAAAGGGGAAGATAAATGGCTTATCTCGCTTTATACAGAAAATACCGTCCGCAAAATTTTTCAAACGGTTACGTAGGACAAGAACATATCGTCCGTACGCTTAAAAATCAAATAAAGACGGATAAAATAGGGCATGCGTACTTGTTTTGCGGCGCGAGAGGAACGGGCAAAACTTCTACCGCCAAAATTTTTGCACGCGCGATAAACTGTCTTCATCCCGTTGACGGTTCGCCTTGCGGCGAGTGCGAGGTTTGTAAAAAACTTCTCGACCCGTCGTGTCTCGATATCGTCGAGATGGACGCGGCGTCAAACAACAAAGTCGAGCACGTGAGAGAACTTAGGGAAAAGGTGCAATACCCGCCCGTTGTAGGCAGATATAAAGTGTACATCATCGACGAAGTGCATATGCTTACCACCGAGGCGTTTAACGCTCTTTTAAAGACGCTTGAAGAACCGCCCAAACACGCGGTGTTTATACTTGCAACGACCGAAGCGCACAAACTTCCCGCTACGATTTTGTCAAGGTGCATGCGTTTTGACTTTAAACTTGTATCGACGAAAGAAATTGCTTCGCTTATAAAAAATATATACGACGAAATAGGAAAACAATATGAAGACGAGGCGTTGACGGCGATAGCCCGCGCGGGCGAAGGCAGTTTTAGAGATGCGCTTTCTATAGCCGATATCTGCCTTTCTTACACCGACGGGAAACTCACTTATAAAGACGTTTTAGAGGTAATAGGCGCGTCGGATAACGACAAAATCAAAGAGGTTGTTTACAACGTTTTTGTCGGGAATACAGGCAACGTACTCTCCGAAATTGACAATTTGCTGTCTTTGGGGAAGAGCGTAGGCGTGCTTACAAAAGACTTGATAGATTATTTGCGCAACCTTATGATGGTAAAGACGGCTAAAAACGCAAAGGATATTTTAGCCCTCCCGCAAGACCGTTTCGACGAACTTAAAGACTTGTCGTTGATGGTCACCGAACAGAGAATTTTGCGCTGTTTGGAAATCTTTTCTCAAGCGGAAAACGACTTGAAATTCAGCACCCACCCGAGAGTGATTTTGGAAACATGTGCCATTCGCGCGTCGAGACCGCAAGAGGATTACGACGTGGACGCGCTTTGCGCAAGAGTGAGCGAATTAGAGAAAAAATTAAACGACGTTTTGTCGAATAAAGTTTTGTTAAATGCGGCAAATGCGTCTATAAAAACAAACGAAACCGAATATAAAAATGCGCCGCAAAATATTGCTCCGACAACGGATAATTCGGCGGTAAACAAGACGAATAAAGTTTACGCAGAAGGCGGTTTTTCAATGGCGACGGCAACGACCAAAGACGAAACGGAAGATTTAGCGCAAGGTTTTGCTCAACCCATTGCGAGCGCGCAAGATAAAAAACAAAGCGTAAAAGAGGACTTCGGGTTTGATATGGAAGGACTTGTTCCGCCGCCGCAAGAAGAGGAAATCGATTTTTCAAACGGCGAAAAATTACAGCCCAAACCTCAACCGCAAATAAGTGCCGGTGCGCCGATTCCTAAAAATAAAGTTTGGGGTACGATTATAAGAAAACTTCGCGAAAAGGGTCAAATCGTCTTGTGGGCGGCTTGTCAAGAACTTTCGGCAACCGTCGGCGACGACAACGTAATCACAGTGCTTACTCAAGAGGACAGCGAGTTTAAGTTTTTGGATAAAGAAGAACACAAAAACACTCTTGCTTCAATTGCAGCCGAACTCGGCGGGTACAAACTCGTCGTTAAGCGCGCGAGAGAAAAAGAAGAACAAGAAGAAGAGTTTAAAAAGGACGTCGAAATACTTAAAAACAATTTCGGCAGCGACATTATCGATATAAAATAATTGCAAATGAGATAAGGTAAGCGGCTTTTATTTTTATAGATAAGGTTCGACGGTAAATGCGACTAAACGAAATAAAAGCGGCAAAAACGCTTTAAACGGTAAAATGTGACAAGGCGGTTTTAGCGGTTCAAGCGGATAGATATTACAAAAGCGGCAAAATATCGCAAAGGTAGTTAAGCGGCAAATTGTTGCAAAAGCAACGTAAAAATCATTATTAAAAAGTAAAAATTTAAAAATAAATTATAAATAACGATTAAAAAGGAGATTAATTATGGCAGGATACGGCAGAGGCGGATTCGGAGGATTCGGCGGAGGAAACCAAATGCAACAACTTATGAAGCAAGCGCAAAAAATGCAAGAGGAAATGCAAAAAGCGCAAGAAGAACTCGAAGAGGCTGAAATCGAGGGAAGTTCGGGTGGCGGCGTCGTTACCGTTTCGGTAAACGGCAAAAAGGTGCTCAATTCCATTCATATCGACCCCAAGGCGGTTGACCCCGACGATATCGAGATGCTTGAAGACTTGATCGTTGCCGCTGTAAACGACGCTTATTCAAAAGCGGACAGTTTGTATGAGGAAAAAATGGGCAAGTTCGGCGGCGGTGTCGGAGGACTTATCTAATTTATGGGCGTTTATATCGAACCTATTGGCAAACTCATCAACGAGTTTACCAAATTACCGGGTGTCGGCGGCAAAACCGCGCAAAGGTACGCTTATAAAATCATCAGCATGAGCAACGAGGACGCAAAAGCGTTTGCCGACAGCATAATGGCGGTGAAAAACAACGTGCATTATTGCAAGGTTTGCGGAAATTATACCGACGGCGATATTTGCGAAATTTGCAAGGAAAGAGACGGCGGCGTTATTTGCGTGGTGAAAGAACCTAAAGACGTGGTTGCGCTTGAAAAACTGCACGAATATCACGGCGTTTATCACGTGCTTCACGGCGTAATTAACCCGATCGAGGGCGTCGGTCCTAACGATATAAGAATCAAAGAATTGCTCGCAAGAATTTCAAACGGCAACGTTAAAGAAATCATTATGGCGACAAACCCCGACGTCGAAGGCGAGGCAACCGCAATGTATATCGCGACGATAGTAAAGCCGCTCGGCGTAAAAGTCACGAGACTTGCGCACGGAATTGCCGTGGGTACTGACCTTGAATATGCCGATACAAATTCGCTTTCAAGGGCACTTTTGGATAGAAGAGAATTATAAATTAGTTTATAGGTCGCGTATTTTAAGTGCTTTTTAATACGCGGCTTAACTACGTGTAAAAACATTAAATTGTGCGTTTTACAACACACGTATTGCGTAAAACAGACATTTTTACGCAAATTTATTGTTGTTTTAAGTCGATTACGGCTTGATTTATCTTACGGTTTAATTGCGTTGCGGCTAAATTGTATCGCAATATAAATTGTGTTGCGATTTAAGTCGGGATAGGCTTTAAATTGTGATATGCCGATATGATAAGCCGAAAAGAGCGTTCGACGGCTTGTAAAAATTTTTAAAATAAGTTATGAATTTTCTAAAATAAACGAAGGAGGTAATTATGAAGAAAAACCGATTTAAGAAAAATTGGTTTCCGCTTGACAATGCGGCGAAAATATATCCGGCAATAAGCAACAGTCGCAGAGCGAACGTCTTTTCATATTCTGCCTTCTTGACGGAAAACGTTGATGTTACTTTTTTGGATTTGGCGATAAACAACGTTCTTTTGAGAAATCCTACCTTGAAAGTAAAGTTGAAAAAGGGTTTGTTTTGGTATTACTTTGAAAAAAACAACAACATTTTTTTGAGTAAAGAAGAGACCCCGCATTACCTTTCTTACATCAACCCCGATGAAAACAGAGATTATTTGTTTAAGGTTTTGTACAGGGAAAACAAAATTACGATAGTGGTTTTCCACGCGCTTACCGACGGTTTCGGCGGCTTGACGCTGTTTAGAGAGATTATTTTCGAGTACCTCAAACTGTTGGGTCACGACGTAAAAAATACGGGAGAAATTAAAAGCGAGGTTGCGCCTTTTGAAGAGGCGGAAGGCTCGGATAATTTCCTTACTTACGATAAAAAAGACAAATACGAAAAGACAAAAAACGTAAAGCCGTTTAAACTCGAAGGCACGCCTTTCAGCGTGGACGGCTGCGGAATGATTATTGCGAAAACCTCGCTTTCGGGATTAAAAGCGATTTCAAAGCAATATTCCACGACGATTACGGGTTATCTCGTCGGGCTGTATCTTTACACTGTTTACGATGAGTTTTTAAAGGATTCCGACAGCAAGAACAGACTTGTGTCCATTGTCGTTCCGCTCAATATGAGAAAGAGATATTCAAGCAAAACGATGAGGAATTTTTCTCTGTTTACAAGAGTTCCGCACGACTTTAAAAAAGAGGCTTCGCTTGAAGAATGCATAGCCATTGCCGACAAGTGTCTTAAAGAAGGCGTCGAGCGCGACAAACTCAACGCGCTTATCCACGAGAACGTAAAACTCGAGAAAAATATCTTTATAAAGATACTTCCGCTTATGCTTAAAAATCCCGTTATGCGCCTTGCTTACGACCAAGTGGGCGACAACCTTACGAGCGCGAATTTTTCCAATATTGGAGAATGCGTATTGCCCGAAAGCGTCAAAAAGTACGTTACGGACGTGATATTTACCATTGCGCCGACGTACAGTTGCAAGCACGATATAGGGGTGATTTCTTACGGTGATAACATTTATATTTCGTTTACCAGATTGTTTGTTGAAAACCGCATTGAAAGGGCGATGATACAACGCCTTGCCCAACTTTTGCCGGTCGAAATAAGCAGCAACAATCTCGAGGGGGCTAAAGATGAAGTATTGTAAAAAATGCAACGTTAAAATAAACACCGACGGTGATTTTTGCCCTTTATGTTACGGTGAAATAGAAAAAATCGAAGAAAGCGGAGTAAATTTATGCAACGACGCTTCGGTTATTAAAAACGAAAAACAGCGAAAGAAGATACTCAGAAAAATCTTTTTAATGATAACAATGGTATCGCTTGCGGCTTGTTTTTTCATAGATGCGGTAAACGGTTTTTCGGGCTGGAGCATACTTGTGGCTTTGTCCGAAGCGTACGTTTGGGCACTCGTCACTCACTTGATAATAAGCAACCGTTCGCCGTTTGAAAAATTCTTTGTGCAAATACTACTGATTTTGGCAATTTTGTGGTATGCGGAATTTTTATCTAAAGGCGAATGGGTATATCAATACGTTTATCCTTCGGTTTCACTTGGCGCAGTGGCAACCATGCTTATGATATCGTTTATAAGCAGACAACGCGGCAGATTAAGTTTGAGTTTTGTATTTTTAATATTCTTTTTGGCGATAGGTTCGTTGATAATATTGCTTGTTCAAAGCAAAAACGATTTCAGACTTTTAAACGTTATAAACATCTTTTGTTGCGTGTTGTCGATAATAGGTTATGTGGTATTTTTAGGTAGAGAATTGTACGACGAGATTTGCAAAAAATTTCACGTATAAGAATAAATGCGGCAAAAAATATAAAAATTTGCCGAAAAATCGTAAAAAACAGCCGTTTATAATTAAATTTGAGCGACTGTTTTTCTATGTCAAGAGCGTGTTGAACGGTGTTTTGCGACTCGGTTAATGTGCTTGCGTGGCGGTTGGCTTTGGATATAATATTATTACGGTGGCTGTTTCGAGCATATTGTCCGTACGGCATTGTTTGACCGTTTCGGGTATATTGTTCGTGCGGTATTGCTTGGTTGTTTTTGGTGTTGTATCAATACGGCGGCAGTTTCGATTTTTGCGTAGGTGTGGCAGTTTAAACAATTTCAATTAAAGCGGAGTTTGTTTAACGACGTTAACAAAGAGACAGTTTAGCCGCTTAATTTAAGTCGGTTTATATAGGCGCGTTTTAATAAAGCGGGGCAATTTAATAGCGTTGATTTCCGCTTTGACTTTTATAAAAATTTTGGATATTTTATGAAACTTTTTAATAAATTTATCGACAAAGACCTTTTGTCGGTAGGCGAGGGAAAAAACAAACTTTCGGTATTTTCGCTCGCGTTGCCCATATTTTTCGAGTCGATAGGGGTGCATTTAATCGGACTTGTGCAGTCGGCGATGTCCGCGCACTACGAAGGCGGTTTTTTCGTCACCGTAACGGCAATTCCTTCGACGATTTTGAGTTTGTTTTTAAACGTAATCGCCATGATTACCACGGGTATGTCCATTATTTTAAGCATAACTTTGGGCAGAGGGCAAAATTCAAACTGTAAAAAAATAATCGGCAACGCGTTTATCGTCATTTGCATACTAAACGTGACTTTGTGCCTTGCGGGTTTCTTTTTATCGCCGCAACTACTGTCGCTTATGGGTATGAAAGGTAAAGATTACGCCGAAAAAATACCTTACGCCACCACTTATTTGCGGTGGAGATTTTTGCTCACGATAATATTCAACGTTTCGCCGATTTTCACTTCGGCTTTGCGGTGTTACGGATATACCAAAGTGGGTTTTATATGCAGCATTTCGTCAAACATAGTCAACGCTGGGCTCACTGCCGTTGCTATGTACGCGCTTAAACTTAATTTCACACAGATGATTTACGCGTTGATAATAATTTGCGCCGCATCGTCTTTGGTGAACTTATTGCTCGCGGTGGTGCTGTTCTTCCGCAAAAAAATCGGCATAGAAATAAAGCCCGACGGCGGACTTTGCAAGGCGATGATTAAAGTAGGGTTGCCTGCTTCGGTGTCCGCAATAGCGTATTCGTTGTCGCAAACGATAACGGCGAGATTTTGCGTGGACATCACCGAAGACGCATACCTTGCAAAAACTTACATATCCCAACTTGTGTTTTTCGTTTACCAACTCGGCTATTCTATCGGGCAGGCAAACTCGATTATGGTTGGGCGAATTTGCGGTATGGGCGATTTGGACAGAGTGGATAAAATGCACAGACAAAATTTGCGAATCGTGTTGACGCTGAATATCTCGTTTTCGGTGTTGCTTGCGATTTTGTCTAAATATCTCGTTTCGGCGTTGTTTGCCGCAAACGCAAAAATATTGGAATATTCTTACGTGGTGTTGTGGATAGATATTGCGGTTGAAATCGGCAGAGGAATGAACCACCTCGGGCAGTTTGGTTTAAACGCAACGGGCGATACGGTGTACACCAC
>CAKQKQ010000030.1 GCA_934249265.1 uncultured Clostridia bacterium
ATATGGCAGAGCCGATATGCGAATATCCGCCCGTGCATTATAGGAAGGTACAGGAAAATGGCTGAAACTTTTTTCGATAAAATCTATAAAAACAAAACTTTGCACACGCCCGACGTTTTGTCGTGCCTTGCGAATTTATCTAACGACGAAGTTTTCACCCCGCCCGACGTGGTAAATCAAACGCTCGATTTGTTGCCGCAAGAATTGTTTTCCGACCCGAATACCACATTTTTAGATCCCGCTTGCAAAACGGGCGTATTTTTGCGTGAAATTGCTAAACGTTTGCTTGTGGGGTTAGCGGATAAAATTCCCGATTTGCAGAAACGCATAGACCACATATTTCATAAACAACTTTACGGAATAGCGATAACAGAACTTACAAGTTTGTTATCACGCAGAAGTCTTTATTGCTCGAAATACCCGAACGGCGAATATTCGATTTCTCATTTCGATACCGCCGAAGGCAATATCCGTTTCCGTAAAATAAACCACATTTTTATAAACGGAAAATGCAAGTTTTGCGGCGCGACCGAAACGCAATGGAAACGCGAAGAAAGTAAAGAAACACACGCTTACGAATTTATACACACGACGACACCGGAGAAAATTTTTAATATGAAATTCGACGTAATTATATCTAACCCACCCTATCAATTATCCGACGGCGGCGGCACGGGTGATAGTGCACGACCTATCTATCATTTATTTGTAGAACAAGCAAAAAAATTAACGCCTAGATTTATCTCTATGATAGTACCTTCTCGTTGGATGAAAGGCGGAAAAGGTTTACAAGAATTTAGAGCACAAATGATAAAGGATACTCATATCAGTTATATTTTTGATTACGAAGATGCTCAAGAATGTTTTTCCGGAATACATCTTGACGGTGGAGTAAATTATTTCCTATGGGAAAAAGAATATAACGGGGTTGTCCATTATTATTATAAACCACGCAGTCAAGAATGTATTTATTCAGAAAGATTTTTACAAACAGATGTAACGAACACTGTTATTAGGGATTATAGACAAATCACTATTATTGAAAAAACTAGTAAAGGTAGCCGTTTTAGCGAAATCGTATCTACTCGAAACCCTTATGGATTTTCGGCTGATTTATTTAACGATCCGCAAAAATATCCTTTGGCAGATTTAACTTATACCCCCGAACTTAATAAATATAAGGTTTTTGGAGTTAAAGGCATTAAAGGCGGAGCAAAAAGAACTATAGGCTATGTGTACTTGGATAGAAATGAAGATAAAGACGGAAATCTCAATAAACATAAGTTATTTTTTTCCAAAGCATATATGACAACGTCAACTGTACCACCGGAAATTGTTGAAGCACAACCTAATGAGATATGCACTGAGACATTTTTACAAATAGGCGGATTTGATTCATTGAATCAAGCACATAATTGCTTATCTTATATTAAGACAAAATTTTTTAGAGCGTTATTATTTTACAATAGGCATTCTCTTAATATATCGAAAGAATCTTTTGCTTTAATACCTATGCAAGATTTTTCAAAACCATGGACGGATGAAGAGTTGTATAAAAAATACGATTTATCGCACGAAGAAATCGATTTTATCGAAAGTATGATTAAACCCATGGAGTAACACTATGACTTTAGAAATTAACAATAATGATTTTCATACGGTAAATGAGTTTGATAATTCTTTTGAGTTTATACATTCTCTCCACACAAGCGCACCCGAAACGATGTGTCCTATACTTGATAAAATATGTAAAGACTTAAAAACAAATCTTTTATCTAAAGGAACAAGCGCAAACATAGATAATACTACTCTACTATACCGTGCAAGAAAAGTATGTGCTAAAGATTTATCTTACGAAGAAGATAACAATGAAGAATTGTCATTTTGGAAAGACTATCTTAAAAGTTATTTTAATAATTCAAAAGATGAAAAATTGCAAAAAAAATTTATCCAAAAACAAGCATTTGATGGAAAATCTATTAACGAGGAAATAAGCAAGGCTTTATCTTCCGACTATCTTGGATTCAATAAAGATAAAAGCGGCGCACCGCCTATTGATAAAAGCAAAAATGATAGAGCAAGCAAAACGGGTGAACGAGTTTTATACTTAAGCGAATCAATTAAAACATGCCTTCTTGAATGTAATGCTAATCGTGAAGAAATATTTAGTATAGGCGAATTTACAGCAACAAAACCATTGAAAATTTATGATTTCCCAGAATCAGAAAATGACTACTGCAAACTTTGGCTTAGTTGTATTTTTAGTCAAGTAACTCAAGAAAAAAAATATCTAAAATCGCAAACGTTAACCCGTTTGATACGGGAAATGGGCTATGACGGGGTAAAATATCGTAGCGCAAAGAATACTGAAGGATTTTGCTATGCAATTTTTAATCCGGAAGATTTTGACTGCAAACGTTCTTACCTTGTAAAACCAACAAACATCTCCATTTCATTTAGGAAATAAATAGAGGGAGTAAGAAATATGGCAAATAATATCAGTCTTTCCGAAATATTACATAAACGTCCCGCCGTTGTGCCCACTATTTACGGCTATATACTGCCCGATTTAAAAGATCACGACGGATATATCAAAATCGGCTACACCGACCGCAAAGACACCGAAACGCGTATCCGCGAACAACTGCATACGGCGGCAATTAATTTCAAAATCTTGTTTAAAGAATCGGCAATGCGCCCCGACGGAACGTGTTTTACCGATAAAGACGTTCATCGCTTGTTAAAGCACAAAAGATTTTTGCAACTTAACGCGGGCGCGGACAAAAACGAATGGTTTAACTGTACGGCTCAAGACGCGCTGACGGCTATTGAAGAGTTGCGCACGGAATCGCGCTTTGAAGGTAACCGCACTTGGAATTTCGCTATGCGCGACGAGCAAAAACAAGCCGTAGAAATGACGAAAACATATTTCGAGCAATCAAAACACGACGATCCGACTCGACCGCCAAAATTTTTGTGGAACGCGAAAATGCGTTTCGGCAAAACTTTTGCGACTTACGAATTGTGTAAGGCGTTAAATTTCAAAAAAATTCTCGTTTTAACTTTTAAACCCGCCGTAGAATCCGCTTGGCAAGAAGATATTTCGCGCCACGTCGATTTTAAAGGCTGGCAATTCGTGAGCAATAAAGAGGCGAAATTCGACGCGAAAAAATTAGACGAACAATTTGACGCTTGCAACAAAAATGACCCAATTGTTGTGTTCGGTTCGTTTCAAGATTTGCTCGGCACAAACGACGCGGGCGGCATAAAAGCAAAAAACGAATTTATCCACACCACGAATTGGGATATTATCGTGTTCGACGAATACCATTTCGGAGCATGGCGCGAAAACGCAAAAAATCTATTTGAAAAAATTGATGAAGAAAATGACGATTTTGACCTTGAAAAATATCAAAAGGAAGAAGCCGGCAACGCCATAAACGAAACGTTTTTACCTATCACGTCGGAACATTATCTATATTTATCCGGCACGCCCTTCCGCGCACTTAATTCGGGCGAGTTTTTGGAAGATCAAGTTTTCAACTGGACGTATTCGGATGAGCAATCAGCAAAAGAAAATTGGGATAAATCGCGGGGCGAAAACCCGTATGCGGCACTCCCGAAAATGGTAATGCTGACGTATAAAGTGCCCGACTCCATTACGGCAAACGTAGCCATAAACGAAGGCTATGACGAATTCGATATAAACGAATTTTTCCGCGCAGAAATTCCCGAAAAAGGAAAAATTGAATCGGCGCGGTTCGTCTACGAAGACGACGTGCAGAAATGGCTGAAAATGATTCAAGGCAATTATATGCCCGTGGACGGATTAAAACTCGGTGCTGAACGCCCGCCTATGCCCTTTTCTGACACAACGCTATTGAACGTTTTATCTCATACGTTATGGTTTTTGCCGAACGTTGCAAGTTGTTTTGCAATGTATAATTTATTGCGGCAAAAGCAAAACAATTTTTTTGACGATTACAAGATCATTGTGTGCGCTGGAACAAAAGCGGGTATCGGCTTGGACGCACTTGCGCCCGTTCTTAACGCTATGGGCGATCCGCTTATAACGAAAACTATTACCCTATCTTGCGGAAAACTCACCACGGGCGTTACCGTTCGTCCTTGGGCGGGCGTGTTTATGCTCCGCAATTTGAAATCCCCCGAAACGTATTTCCAGACGGCGTTCCGCGTACAGTCGCCTTGGGAAATCGTGAACGATCACGGCGATAAAGAGATTATCAAGCAAGAATGTTATATTTTCGACTTTGCATTAGAACGTGCATTGCATCAAATTTCCGACTATTCATGCAGATTAAAGGTTGACGATACCAGCCCCGAACAAAAAGTTTCGGAATTTATTTCGTTTTTGCCCGTGCTTGCGTTCGACGGCGCGTCTATGAACCGTATCGATGCGCAAGATATTTTGGACATTACCTATGCGGGAACGTCGGCTACGCTACTTGCAAAACGTTGGCAAACTGCTCTCTTGGTTCACGTAGATAACGACACGCTTAAAAAGTTGCAAAATAATCAAGACGCGTTGGACGCGCTTATGCGTATCGAAGGATTCCGTTCGTTAAACGCCGAAATTCAGACGATTATCAACCGTTCGGAAAAGGTAAAAAAACTCAAAAAAGAAAAAGGCGACGATTTAACGCCCACCGAAAAAAAAGAACTTACCGAAGACGAAAAGAAAGCAAAGTCTTTGCGTAAACAAGTGCAAGAAAATCTTTTGAAACTTGCGGCGCGTATCCCCGCGTTTATGTATCTCACCGATTATCGCGAACAGACGATTAAAGACGTAATTACGCAAATAGAGCCCGAACTTTTCCAAAAGGTTACGGGGCTTACGGTTAAAGATTTCGACGTGTTGTGTTCGATAGGACTTTTCGACTCCGAAAAAATGAATCAAGGTATTTTCGGGTTTAGAAAATACGAAAATTCAAGTTTATCGTATATGGGTATCGACAAACACGAAGGCGAATCAATAGGCGGTTGGGACACTGTACTCCGCCGCGAAGAATACGAAGCCTTATATAGCAAACAACAGGCTACCATGACCGACTTCGAGAATATTCTTATTCCCGAAAAATACCGTGCGGGCAAAGAAAATATTGATAACGAGGTAGCAAAAACGCAAATTGCCGCAACCGATGCTGTGTCTGTTGATGACGATTTCGCCGAAAAAGAATTGGAAGAAATGCTTGCAAAAGTCAAAGTCGGCATTACGGTAACGCACAAAAAATTCGGCGACGGAATAATAACTTGGATAGGAAACGACAAAAAATATCTACGAGTTAAATTTTCCGTTGGCGAAAAGAACTTTGTATTTCCCGACGCGTTCATCGTTGGCTTTTTGCAAATAAAATAATTTTGATAAAATCTTTTTCCGCCGCTTCGCGCCGTCACTCCCGTGACGCAATTACGTTTAAAACAATAATTGCTATTCCGTCTCTATGTTCCCGTTCGACTCCCCGATTCATTTTATAAACAAAAAAGAAGTAACAAAAGTTACTTCTTTTTTGTTGGTGCACCTTCGGGGTAGATTCCCCCGATAGCGGGGGAAATGTCAATTTGTTGACAAAAGGGGGACGCCGCGTCAGCGGACGAACCCTTGGGTGAGAGTCCCGAAGGTATAAAAAAAACTTTATAACTATTCTTTTTCGGAGACTCGCTCTTGTAATTTGCAAAGCATTTAACTAAAACTCATACATTTGCTTTGCAAATTACTTCGGTCAGTCGCTAAAAACTTGCCACAGGCAACTTTTTCCGCCGCTTCGCGCCGTCGTTCCCGTTCGACTCCCCGATTCATTTTATAAACAAAAAAGAAGTAACAAAAGTTACTTCTTTTTTGTTGGTGCACCTTCGGGGTAGATTCCCCCGATAGCGGGGGAAATGTCAATTTGTTGACAAAAGGGGGACGCCGCGGCGGCGGGCGAACCCTTGGGTGAGAGCCCCGAAGGTATAAAAAAAACAACACTACAGTGTTGTTTTGGTGCACCTTCGGGGACTCGCTCTTGTAATTTGCAAAGCATTTAACTAAAACTCGTACCTTTGCTTTGCAAATTACTTCGGTCAGTCGCTAAAAACTTGCCACAGGCAACTTTTTCCGTCGCTTCGTGCCGTCGCTCCCGTTCGAGTCCCCGATTCATTTTATAAACAAAAAAGAAGTAACAAAAGTTACTTCTTTTTTGTTGGTGCACCTTCGGGGACTCGAACCCCGGACCCACTGATTAAGAGTCAGTTGCTCTACCAACTGAGCTAAAGGTGCTGGTGATCCATCCGGGAGTCGAACCCGGGACACCATGATTAAAAGTCATGTGCTCTACCTTCTGAGCTAATGGACCATATTAAATTGTTTTGGCAGGGGTGGCAGGATTTGAACCTACGAATGCGGGAATCAAAATCCCGTGCCTTACCGCTTGGCGACACCCCTACGGTTTTAACATTTACTAAAATGAATGGGGCGAGAGAAGGGAATCGAACCCTCGACCTCCAGGACCACAATCTGGCGCTCCACCGATTGAGCTACTCTCGCCATCTATTTTAATAAATGGTGCGCCAGAAGGGACTCGAACCCCTGACACCCGCCTTAGAAGGGCGGTGCTCTATCCAGCTGAGCTACTGGCGCATATTTATAAAAATGCGCATTTTTGAATCGGATCAAAAAAATGGAGCGGGTGATGAGAATCGGACTCACGCAACCAGCTTGGAAGGCTGGTGTTCTACCATTGAACTACACCCGCGCTCACATAATGCTAACATATTATACCTAATATGTCGGTAATTGTCAAACGTTTTTATACTCTTTTCAAAAAATTTTTCAAGAAATTATCTAAAAAACGTATCGTTTATCAATGCCGTCACTTTTCCGTCCGCCACCACTAAATAAGCGTAACTCTTTATGGGCGAATACTCTTTCAAACACCCGGGGTTGACCGTAATAATTCCGTCAATCGTCTCGACTTTTGCGATATGCGTATGCCCGTACAAAGCGACTTGGCAACCGAGTTCTCTGGCTCTATCGACAAGTCTGTTAAGTCCGCTTTTCACCCCGTAATTATGCCCGTGAGTATAAAAAATCTTCACGCCCTCGACTTCGAGCACACCTTCGGTATCGCAAGCAGAACAAAAATCGCAATTGCCCGCCACCCTATAAGTTTTGTTTCCGAAAAACGGCAAAAGCCCTTGCATATCGCTGCAATAATCCCCGAGATGAACGATAAAATCGGTCTCTCCCATAATTTCATACAATTTTTTAATATCCCGAACGTTTTTATGCGAATCGGACAAAACGAGTAAAGTCTTCATAATTTTTTAAACAAATCGGTAAGCGCGCGAAACCTATGACTGACGCCGTTTTTCTCTTCGTCGCTGCACAAGCCGAACGGTTTTTGCAAATCGCTGCTGTAAAAAAGCGGGTCATAACCAAAGCCGCCGTCGCCCTCTTCCTTATATAATATA
This sequence comes from uncultured Clostridia bacterium, assembly GCA_934249265.1. Classification (GTDB taxonomy): domain Bacteria; phylum Bacillota; class Clostridia; order Christensenellales; family Borkfalkiaceae; genus CAKQKQ01. Next base: position 7,471 of record CAKQKQ010000030.1, read on the forward strand.
CTGCCCTCGGTCTCCCCGTAACCGCTGATAATTTCGCCGCTCGTCTTGTATAAAACCACGCTGCAGCAAAACTTCGCTTTTCTATCAAGAACCTCGTCAAGAGCGTTTAAAAGTTTTTGGTTGTTGACTTTAGCCGTTGCGCCGACACCCGAATATCTCGCGCTGAAAATCCCCGGTGCACCGCCGAGAGCCTCTACGCAAAGCCCGCTGTCGTCCGCCAAAGCGTCCTCACCCAAAGCCTCGCTTACGGTTTTAGCCTTAATCAAAGCGTTTTCGTAGAAACTGTTGCCGTTTTCCTCGATTTCGCCCGAAAAACCAGCCTCGGTCATACCGATAATTTCGTATTTTCCGTCGAGAATTTCTTTAATTTCTTTCAACTTTCCTTTATTACCCGAAGCGACAATCAACTTTTTCATATTCTACCTCTAAAATTATTATAACATTTTTTATTTTTAAAGTAAAGCGAACGCAATAAAAGTAACATGTTGGAAAATTTTAAAGCAAAATCAACGCAATATCGCGCCTAAAATATTATTAAAGACCGCAGTTTTTCACATCAAAAAAGCGTGTTTTACTGCACACGTATGCAGTAAAACACGCCAAACTATTGTTTTTGTACTATTTACTTATTGATTGCTTTATCCGTTCCAAATAACAGGGCTTGATGTTACTTCATCTTCCGCATCAACACACAAATAGGCATTTATACTGAGGTTTGAATTATACCAATCGTCATCATATTTTCCAGAGGCTGTATACAATAAATAAAAATACTTATAATACATTGTCCCCGATTCATTTGTTGTCCAACCGGATGATAAATCAATAGGTATATAGAATTGGAAATGATATATATGATGGGTTGCTACTTTTTTATATGGAACATGTACTACCTTCATACTCCAAAGTTCTTTTCCGTTTTTTGAATCATATTTATCATAAAGCATTAAATGTTGGTTTCCGTCGTCTCCTTCCCAAATTTCCAAGTCTATTACAAATTTGATGTATTTATACTCATTTCCTTCGGGATATGAATTTTTATCGATAAATATGTCTATATCGTCATAATGTTGTTTCCATTTTCCGCTATCTGTTATTTTAACAGCAGTACTTCTTGATGTTCCACAATTAAAACTATCCCACTTGACGTACACGTCAAAAATACCCACAGCATCTGCCGGAATCTCCGTTATCGGCGTTTCAAATTTACAATCAAGGAAAAATCCTTTAAATATATCAAAATGATAATTAATTGGATTTTGAAGAGCCGTAACTTCTCCACATCTGTATTTATACGTCGGATAAACAGTCGAATAACGATCATACACTTTTGGATTATGATAATTAATTCTATAAAAATTACCTTCCCATAAAGCGTCCAACGTAACGTCGGAATTTCCGATCATATAACCTTTACCGAAATTACCCGTACTATACGTTTCATCAATTACTTCCCATCTGTCCCACGTTCCGTGATAACCGTTTTTTAACGGGGTCGGCAATTGAATGACTTCACCTTCTATTCCCGTCATGGTTTCATTTGCTTCGCCGTTGTTCTTGTTAAACGTAATCGTATAGACTTTTGCCCATTTAGCGTAAAGAACGATATCTCCCGTACAGCCTTGAATTATCTGTTTAATCACGCTGCTATTGAAGTTTTCGTCCAAATACCAGCCCATAAACCTATAACCATCGGCTCTTGTCGGGTTTTTAAGGATTATTGTGTCCGTCGTTTCGGTATAACTCAAAGGATTACCCTCTCCGCTATAAACGCCGCTCTCAATGTTGTTATAGACGATTTCAAAAGTATCTCCCGCGCTTATAGGCGTTTCGCTCCACTTTGCATAAAGCGTAACTCCATCGACAAGACTTGTCCATACCATACCGATAGAAACTTTGCTTTCAACATTGAAATCGCTGCTTGTATACCAACCGTCGAAAAATCTACCGATGACTGCGGGTTGCGGCAATTCTTCAACGTACGCGCCGTACGTAAGAGTTGTGCTCGTCTCGTCCATAGTTCCGCCGTTTAAGTTAAACGTAACGGAAGTATCGTGCGTTGACAACTTGTCTGCATACGCTTGCCACAACACATTGCTTGTGTATTTTTCATACGATTGCGCGGGTACGTATATTTTCAAATTTTCGGAAGTTCCGTCAAAAGTTTTGCTGCCGACGTAAACCATATCGTTGCCCGTGCTTATTATGACTTTCTCCAAGTTTTGACAACCGTAAAACGCTTTATTTGCAATTCCCACCAAATTGTATCCAAACACGATTTCTTCCAATTTAGTGCAGTTTTCAAATGTTCCCTCTTCTATGGCAATCAAATTATCGGATAAAGTTACTTTTTCGAGATTTGTACAACCCGAAAATACGCTTTTCCCTAACTTACTCACGTTATCCGGAAGTTTTATTTCAACAAGGCTTGTACAGTTTGCGAAAGCGTCGTCTTTAATTTCCGTAAGGTTTTCATACAAAACGACGTTTGTCAATTTGCTACAGCCGGAAAATGCTCCCGCGCCTATATATTCAAGGTCGGTTTTGCCCGTAAAACTCACCATTTCATCGCAGTTTGCGCAAGCATAATCGCCGATTCCTTTAATATCGTCGGGTATAACGCTGTTATTGCAAGCGAGCAACAAAACTTTTCCCGTTTTTGTCATTAAGCAATTGCCTTCGACTTTATACGCGTTATTGCTTGCCGACACGGTAATACTTTCAATACCTTTACACCCATAGAACGCGCCCGCATCAATATTGGTTAAATTTTGCGGAATATATATGCTCGTTAAATTTTCACAATCCGAAAAAGCGAATTCGGATAAAGTCGTTACTCCGCTACCGAAATTAATACCCGTAAGTTTTTTACACCCAATAAACGTTCCGTTTATTCCCGTTATCGCATTAGGAATAGTTATTGTTCCTGTCATATTTTTGCAATAAGCAAAAGCAAAATCCCCCAAAGTATTCAGACCGGAATTTAAAGTTATTCCACTTAAGTAGTAACAGTTATAAAATGCAAAATTACCTATTTCGGTTACTTGTTCAATACCGTTCACGCTTGTAAGACTTGTACACTCGCTAAACGCGCCACCGCCTATTGACGTAACCGTTGTAGGAAGAGTTATACTTGTCAATTCTTTACATTCCGAAAACATTCCGTCAGAAATTTTTGTAAGTTTTGACGGCAACGTTGCAGAAGTTAATTGAATACATTCCGCAAACGCTCCCTCACCTATTTCTACGTCGGTCGACTGATTTCTAATATTAATATTCGTTAAAGAGCGATTTTCTCTAAATGCGTTTTCGCCTATCTTATTAATACTTGCGGGAATTTCAAGAGTTTTAATATTGCTCCAATAATCAAACACTCCGTAATATGCATTATCTCCTATTTCAGTTACCGTTTTACCGTCTATCGATGATGGCACCGTATAACTTGTGTTTGTTGTATCGTCGAACAATTCTTTACTTACTCTCGTAATCTTTATTGTTCCGTCTTCTTTCTCTTCATATGAAATACCGTTTTTATAGTCGCCGAGCGCACTCATTACTTTATTTAATATCTTTTCGTCTCTCGGTTCGAGATTATGTACTACCGGAACATTATATGCCGCTAATTTCGTAAAGTTAATATTTTCATTTTCGGTAAATTTTCTTGTTTCTTTTACAAACCCTTTGAATCCCGTAGCCAATTGTGAAGATAAATTTACAAGGGTATCGTTTGCAAAACTTACAAAACTCGAGTCATAAAACAATTCGTTTATTAAAATATTAAAAAGCGCAACAATTTTCGATTCGGGGAAAATTTGTCTCAAAGCCATTATTTGAAATCTCGTTATTACTGCTTTTGCCAAACCCATTGATAAATCGGAAACTACTTTTAGTACCTTTATTGCTGCTATTGCCGGATCTACAAGATGTAAATATTTAGAAGGAATCTGTCCCGTTAAATCACTATGTAAAATATTTGAGAAAAAACTTAACGAACTATATCCGCCTATCGCCACTGCGTTGATATTTTTATATAATTCATAATCATTGTTCCATCGCATTTTGTATGTACTATATACTTCCGAGTCAACAATATCGTATAATGCGTCTTTATTATCCCCCGTATACTTTTCTCCGAACAATAAAGCCGTAGTCGACCCATTGTACGGAGTGCCCATACTTATAAGGTTGTCCACCATGTCGGGGTGGTCAAGCGCGTACTGTAAATTAGTTATTCCCCCTCTGCTATGCCCTATCAAATTATATTTCGGCAAAACGTTCATTTTTTCTTTATATTGTTTCGCAATTCTGCTCAATAAATAATTGAACTGAAAATACACGTTGTCGTTTGAATCACAATTAATGCACGAATTAAACAACACGAGAAGATGCTTGTTCTCATTGAAATTATCAAACAAATTTTGCACTTCCGTATTTTTATTATACTCATTAAAAATATTGTTTGTATACGCATAATTTGTTTGCGTAGTCAAATCATATAAGTGAAAATTATATGATTTACTATACTTATCGTCAAATTGAACAGTCTCATCCTTGTTTTTTTTCTCGAATTCGCCCAAAACAACTACTAAATCACTTTTATATTTTTGCCAATACTTATATATAATTGATTCTTTTGTAGGTGCAAATCCACTATAATAACCATTAATTATATTTGTCCACGTACTTGCGTTCGCCCCATACCCGTGCGTAAGCACGGTAATTTGCGATTTATTGGCGACTTGATTGCTGTTTTTTTGCGTCAAATCGTATGAAACGTGTTGTTGCGGTGTTCCATATTTTCCATTTGAATTTTGTTCGCTTTTTAGATTCGACACGTCTTGCAAATCTATACTGTCTGCAACAATATTATAAGTATTTGTTTCATTAAAAAGCATTACAAGCGGATCTTCATCTTCCGCTTGTACGCCCTTTATTCCAACCGCACAGATTGAAAAAACAAATAAGCAAATAAAAACAAAACTTAAAACTTTCTTTAAAGATAACCTTTTCATAACCCTTCTCCCTTTTCATATATTTTTATTTTTTAATTATCCTTCGTTTTGTATCCACTTTGCGTATAAATATGTCACGTAATCGTCGGGATAAATATCTCCCTTTTCTAATACTGGTTTATTGAAAACCGTATTAAAATCAAATTTATTTTCGCACTCCTCTTCCGTATACCAACCTCCAAATGTATATCCTTCTCTTTCCGGTGTGTCCGGTATCACTTCGACCTTTTCTCCGTTATCTATGTCATCTATCCAAAAGTAACCTTCATTAGGAGATTCATTATAATTATATAGCAGTTGTAAATTAGCAAGTTTTCTTATCCCTCCAACTATGTTTTCATCCTGTCCTTGTTTTTTTATTTTTTCTTTATATATATCACAATTATAATAATATACTAAATTATCATTATCATAGTTTTCGCTTATTTCAGCATCTATATTTAGAATTACTTTTTTTAAATTGATACATTTCGGAGATAATCTAAGTTTTGGAGTCGATCTAGGGATTGTCGAATATTGACGCGTATATTCTATATAAAATTTTTCCATTTCTCCTTCAAAAAGAGCACTACGGGAGCCAGCCCACTCTGCAATATCTTCTATATAATAATAACGCCCATCTATTTCCTTTGGTAAAATTATTTCCTTCTTTTTTTTCCCTACTTCGGACAACCCAAGAACTAAATACCAAGCATCTGGTTCATTTTCATATAGTTTATTTTTAAACGTCACTCTAAAATCTCCAATTTCTAATTCTTTCGGATTAGTTTCAAAGCACCCGCATAGACTAAAGGTCGTCACCGTCACTAAAACTAAACAAATAGATTTAATTAAAAAATTTTTCATACATTTCCTTTTATTTTTTCTATTAAATTCTCTTTTTCTTATGTCTTTTTAAATTTTTCTTTTATAAATTGTTTTAATTTCTTCTTAAATTTTTTATGTAATTTTTCTCTATTTCTCGCGTGCCTTTTTGCAAGTCAAGTTTTATTAAATTTACCGACTTGCATGACTAATTAAATCATAATTTAATACTCCCTCATTATATTTATATTTCAACTTCAAAAAAACCGTTTCGGGTTTCCTCTGTTGCAATTTTAATATAACATAATTCATTTTAATTTTCAATACATTTTCCAAAATTTTCCACCCCAAAATTTTATGTTTTTGTGTAAAATTTTGTCGAATTTTGTTTGTCTTTCATAACAAAAAGCACGTTTTACCGCATACGTATGTTGTAAACCGTGCCTTTTTCACATTTGCGAATTTTGTCGAATTTGTTTTTAAAAATTTTTCATTTTTATTCATCTTTTATCTATCCCGCTCATAAAAACAAAACTTACAATTTTCTTTAAAGATAATTTTTTCATAACCCTTCTCCCTTTTCATATATTTTTATTTTTTAATTATCCTTCGTTTTCATACGCAAAAAGCGGGCTTTGGGGATACTCCCAAAGCCCGCTTTTTATATTAAATTGGTGGGGACAACAGGGCTCGAACCTGTGACCTCATGCATGTGAAGCATGCGCTCTAACCAACTGAGCTATGCCCCCGTTTGTATCACTTACATTAATAAAATCTCGCCGAAAATCAACGACTGCACTTTCAAGTTGCGCCCTTTTATCGCCGCATGACTTTATCAATATATTAATAGTAATACAATACCGACAAAATGTCAATTCATTATCGATAATTTTAAAAAATTTAATAAGTTTTTGCAAAAATTCAGCAGTTGAGTTTTGCGGTTTTTCGACAAAATCAACGCTCTACACCGATAAATCTAATCTCTACTGTGCAAACAATTTCACCGAAAATTTACCGTTTTCGTCTACCCTCACCGACAAATTAAATTCCAACCGAGCAAACACCCTCCGCCGTTTATCAGTCTTCAATTCATGCACATATAAATAAAATTTTACACAATTGAACGTTGTTTTGAATAATTTTATCGGCAAAAATTTACACACAGTGCACACGTTACAGCGCGCATAAAATTTTTGCAAAAAAACCGTCGTTTACTTTTATAAAAGTAAATTAAATCGGCAATTTGTTATGCGTTAAACTTATCGTAAGTTTTTCCGTCGAGGGTTTTCCACTCGAACACTCCGTCCGTAAGCGTCATATACGAATGGTCAGAACCGCCCTTTGGTATAGACACCGAGCCGGGGTTCATATAGACGTATGAGTCGGTTTGTTTGCATACCGGCACGTGCGTGTGACCGTGCAAAAGTATATCACCATTATTTAATGCGGGCAATTTTTCTTCGTTGTAAATATGCCCGTGAGTCGCAAACACAGTGCGCCCATTGACAAACAGCAAGCAATAATCCGCCATAATCGGGAAAGGCAAAACCATTTGGTCAACTTCGCAGTCGCAATTTCCCCTTACACACAAAATTTTACCCTTAATGCCGTTGAGCATTTCGATAACCTTTTTCGGTTCGTACCCGTCGGGAAGCGGATTACGAGGTCCGTGATATAAAACATCTCCCAAAATAAGCATTTTGTCCGCTTTTTCTCTATTGAACGCGTCTAAAAGTTGAGCGCAGTATTGCGCCGAACCATGTATATCGGAAGCAATTAAAATTTTCATAAAACACCTCTTAATCTATTAAAGTATGTCGTTTTTAATTTATTAAAGTATAACACAACTTTATTGAAAAATCAAAACTTATTTAGCGATTTCTCGCCTTTACACCGAAAGCCGATTTCAATTATCAATTTCAAATTGCGTGTTTCAACCACGCGTTTTAGCCACCCATTTTTATTAATTTTTTGCAATAATTATCATTTTTACAGCAAACGTATTGCGTAAAAGCGTCATTTTTAAATTTAGACGATTTTATTTTTTCTTACTCGGCAACTCTTCATAAGTTGCTTTAATTAGTTCTACCAAAAACTCTTTATCGTCAACGTTATCGACAAGCAACATATTTTTCGCTCCTACATAGGGCAACTCGTAAATAGGCGAACCGATTAAGTTTTCTGCCGATTTGGTGGGTTTTAAAAGCAGTCTGTCATCGTAAATTCCACCGACCACTTTGCCCTTATAATAAACGATATACTCCCCCATCATTTGCCTATACGAAACATCGTTTAAACCGCTCAACTGCGAAAAAACGTACTCAAAATACTCTTTACTTGTCGGCATAACTTCTCCTTTATTGTAAAATGCTCGTTTAATTTAAACCCCACAAATATAAAGTTTTAACCCAAAAATTTTTTATTTTTGTTCAACTTTTGTAGCGCATGTGGCGCATTTCAATACGCACTTGTTTTAAATTTTTCTATAATTATACTTTAATTTTAATCGTATGTCAACACAAATAAAAAGTGAATTTCGCTATAAACACCGCAATGAAAATCGGAAAAACAGCACAAACCAAACGGCGGCATAAAAAGACATAAAAAGCGGATTACTTAATAGACTCGCCCAAATTTTAATTATAAATTCAAGGCATGCCACACCAAGCAACCCGCTTTTATTTAATTTTTTTACAACACTGTTTTAGTCGCGATTAAAAACTACCTTTTAACCTCTTTTCCAATAAAAATCACCGTAATCTGAAGTAAGATATTCTGCCGCAGTAGTAGTATCTGAAAGTTCTTCTCTTGAAACTTCCGTGCCGTTTTCGCTGTCGATATTTTTATAACGTTTCCAACCGTCAACATTGTTGAATTTAACACTTTTAAGATCATAGCAATTGATAAAAGCATTTTCGCCAATAGCAGTTACGCCACTACCTATTGTTACACTTTTTAAATTGCTATTATAAAACGCATATTTGTATATTTCATACGTTTGACCGTTGTAATCATTAGGCAAAACCAAATTAACTTCGTCGCCGTCGTAACCCAATAAATAATTTACGTTTTCATAAGTGTAGAATAAAAATCCGTCTTTATTTACTATATCGGTCGTTCCGCCTTTCTTTATGTTTAAAGCGTAATACCCTACGCGACTATAATCTTCGCTGCTTTTTGTAATTTCCAAACTGCTGTTGTTTATCACTTCAACAAGTTTATAGCAAGACTCGAATGCTTCAAATAATATATCTTGCACTCCGCTACCGATAGTTACGCTCGTAAGCGAACTGCAAGCCTCAAACGCATAAGTATCGATAACTGTCACACTGTTCGGAATTATTACGCTTATCAAACTACTACAATTATAAAACGCTCCCGCTCCGATTGAAACGACGCCGTTAGGAATGCTTAAGTTTTTTAACGCCACACAATTACGAAAAGCACTCGCTTCAATTGAGGTAACGCTACTCCCGATAGTTACGTTCGTAAGCCCTCTACAATTATAAAACGCTAACGCACCGATAACCGTTGCTCCGTTTGAAATTACTACGCTTGTCAAATCATTGCGACCGTTAAAAGCATATTGATAAATTTTATAAGTTTGACCGTTGTAATCGTTAGGTAAAGTCAACGCGGTGTCTTTCCCAACGTAACCCAATAAATAATCTTCGTTTTCATAGGTGTAAAACAAATATCCGTCTTTATTGACTATATCGGTCGTGCCGCCCTTCTTAATATTCAAAGCATATTTACCTATTTGACCGTTTTCGTAATCTCCTTTTTCGATATTAAAACTGCTGTTGTTTATTACTTCCACAAGTTTATAACAATCGCTAAACGCAGTTGATACTATTGTTTCTACACCGCTTCCGAGCGTTACGCTTGTAAGCGCAGCACAACTAGCAAACGCACTCGTCTCAATGGTTTTTACGCTATTAGATATTATCACATTCGCCAAACTTGTGCAATTGCTAAATGCGGCACTATCAATCAGCGTTACGCCGTCGGGTATGTTTATCATTGTTAAAGTACTGCATCCCCAAAACGACGAATCGCCGATTATTTTCACATCGTCGGGAATAACGCTCGTTTTGCAACCCATCACTAAAGTCTTGGTTTCTTTTTCGATAACGCAATTGTTTTTACTGTAATATTTTGAATTTTTACTGCCAACCTCGATATTCGCAACCGCGTTGCTCATATGTATCACGTATCTGTCGATACTTTCAATTCCGCTGCCGAACGTTACGCTTGTCAACTTTTCGCAATACCCCAACGCTTCGTCCCAGATAGAAATTACGCTGTCGGGAATTTTTATATTTTTAAGTTCTCCGCTACCGGAAAACGCACCGTTGCCTATACTTGTTACAGTGTCTGGAATAGTTATGTTTTCAAACGGAACACTCGGCGTATTGTCGAGAATCGGTGCTCCAACTCCACCGAAAGCAGCGAGCGCGTAACTCCCTATACTCGTAACGGCTTTGCCTTGATATGTTTTTGGTATAATTATATCTTTGTCCGTACAAGTGCCGATACTTTTAAGTTCGTACGTGTCGTCGTCTTTTAAAGTAAACTCTAATCCTTGAGACGCTTTTGCTTTACACGCCTTGCAAACGTCGTTTACAATATTATGTCCGTTCGCGTTGCCGTACTCAAAAGTCGCAGTGCCTTTCGCACCACAACTGCACGAGTAGTAATATTTCGCCGATTGAGTACAAGTCGCCTTACTGCATAAATACTTGTTTGTCGCATTTTCAAGCGTGAACGAGTGAGTGTGACTACTGTTTCCACTGTTATTGCCGTTATTTTTGTCTCCCTTGCCGCAAGCGGAAAGCGGAAAAACCGACAAAACACATACCGCCACACACAGCATAGCGACCAAAATTCTTTTCATAATCCTTTCTCCTTTAAATTTTTCTTTAAACGGCGCAATATATTATACCCATGAATTTTCCAATCGCATCTCAACACTTTACGCCGCTAATATTTAATATTTTATTTTAAAATAATGTTTTTATCTCAATAAATTGTTCTGCCTTTTAACCTCTTTTCCAATAAAAATCACCGTAGTCCGAAGTAAGGCACTCTGCCGCACTTGTAGTATTTGAAAGTTCTTCTCTTGAAATTTCCGTGCCGTTTTCGCTGTCGATATTTTTATAATATTTCCAGCCGTCAACATTGTTGAATTTAACGCTTTTAAGATTTCTACAAACAGCAAACGCCCAAGAATAGATAAAAGTTACACCTTTTCCAATAGTCACGTTTGTTAAGCCACTACAATTATAAAACGCATTTTCGCCTATAGAAATTGCACCATTGCCTATTGTTACACTTTTTAAATTATCATTATTATAAAACGCATATTGATAAATTTCATAAGTTTGCCTATTGTAATTATTCGGCAAAACCAAATTTACTTCGTCATCGCTGTAACCCAATAAATAATTTACGTTTTCATAAGTGTAGAATAAATACCCATTTTTATTTACTACTTCGGTCGTTCCGCCTTTTTTAATATTTAAAGCATAATATCCTAAGTAACCATTGTTAGTACTTGCTCTTTCGATATTTAAATTACTGTCGTTTATAACTTCTACAAGTTTATAACATTCCACAAACGCTCCCGAATTAATCTCTTTTAATCCATTTCCGATAGTTACACTCGCAAGTAAATTGCATGCCGCAAACGCATAAATACCTATAGAGGTCACACTATCAGGAATTGTTACGTTTGTTAATTTTTTGCAACTATTAAAAGCGTATTCGCCAATTAACTCTACGCCGTTAAGAATCGTTACGTCTCTTAATGAAAAACAACTATGAAAAGCACTTCCTTCAATTGTTTTAACACCATTTCCGATCGTAACGCTCGTAAGACCTCTACAATCTATAAACGCTCCAGGACCAATAGACGTTACTCCGTTTGAAATTACTACGCTTGTCAAATCATTGCGACCGTTAAAAGCATATTGATAAATTTTATAAGTTTGACCG
>CAKQKQ010000031.1 GCA_934249265.1 uncultured Clostridia bacterium
GCGTTAAATAAACGGTAAATATCGACTTTTTACGGCGCAATAAAGCGGCTGAATACAATGCGGCGATACCTTATATTAAATGCCTTATTTATAAGTCATTATTAAAGTATTGCAAAATTTTATAAATATTGTTATAATAACGGTAGACGGTTTGTGTATTTTACGGCGTTTACCGTTTTTATTTTTAGGAGAGGGAAAACATGTCTGAAGATTTCAGAAAAGTAACCGAAAAAGAAGTTCAAGCCGAAATAAAGGCTTTAAAAAACGTTTTTTCTACGGTAAGGCTTTTATCTGCCGAAGAAGTCGGGGCAAAAGTAGTCGATTGCGACAACCGCGTCGTCGGCAAATGTTACGATGTGTGGAAGAGGAAATTCGCGTGCCAAAACTGTATAAGTTATCGCGCGCTCACCGAAAAGAAACAGTTTTCAAAAATCGGCAAAGTTGACGACGCTATTTATCAAGTAATCACCGACTACCGCGAAGTGGACGGTAGACCTTGCGTTATCGAAATGATAAGAAAAATGGAAGAAGATATCGCCGTGGACTTTGGCAACGAAGACAAGAGTTTTGAGTCTATAAACGATTATTTTGACAAAACTTACACCGACGTGCTTACCGAAACTTACAACCGCCGTTATTACGAGGAATATATAAGTAATCAACCGTTGACGGGCGGCGTCGCCATGGTAGACCTTGACGATTTTAAAATTTACAACGACCTTTTCGGTCACGACGTTGGCGACACGGTGATTAAACTTGTGGCTGCGGCGATAAAAAGTTGCGTTAGATATAGCGATAAAGTCATTCGTTACGGCGGCGATGAGTTTTTAATCGTCATTTCGGGAGTAAAAAAAGTCGCTTTTGAAAGGTGTATTAAAGACATAAAAGACGCCGTTAAAAAGATAGAAGTAGAGGGTTATCCCGCAATAAAGCCGTCGGTAAGCGTAGGCTATAAAATATGCTTTAACGACGTTGTGAAAAACGCAGTCAGCCAAGCGGACGAATTTATGTATATCGCCAAAAAGAAGAAAAATTCGGCACTAAATTACGACGTAAAAGGCGGCGTTTTAAAAAGCAATATACCCAATAAAGAACTCGTGCTTATAGTTGACGATTCCGCGTTAAACCGTGAAATTTTGTCGAGCATACTCAAAAACGAGTACGAAATTATCGAGGCTGAAAAAGGCATGCAAGCCATAGAACAAATCGACAAATACGGCTCGGCAATTTCGGTTGTTTTGCTTGACTTGGTTATGCCTGGGATGAGCGGATTCGACGTGCTTGACCAAATGTCGTCGCACGGGTCGTTGTCTGAAATACCCGTAATAGCGATAACGGGCGACGAATCGAGCAATTCTATGCGCATTGCTTACGAAAAGGGCGTTTCGGACTATATCGTTCGTCCGTTCGACGCAAAAATAGTATATAGGCGAGTGTCTAACACGATAAAAGTGTATTCAAGGCAAAAACAATTGATTTCCGAAATTACAAGCGCAGTCCAAAACAGAGAAAAAAATCGCTCGATGATAGTTGAAATTTTAAGCCAAATCGTCGAGCAACCAAGCGGCGATTGCGACGGCAACCACGCCGAACACATGATAAAGTTTACGAGATTTATTCTTGAAAAACTTATTCAAAAGGGTTATTGTTACGAATACGTAGACGATTTATACGTAATTTCGATGGCGGCGGCGTTGCACGACATAGGCAAGGCGCAAATCGACCGCAAAATTTTGAATAAAAAAGGCAAACTTACCGCCGAGGAGTTCGAAATAATAAAAACGCACACGATTTTGGGCGAAAAAATGCTTAAAAACGTAAAGGCGTACGAAAAAGAACCTCTTATAAAATACGCAAAAGAAATTTGCCGTCACCACCACGAAAGGTACGACGGAAGCGGTTATCCCGACGGACTTAAAGGTGACGAAATACCCGTTTCGGCGCAAGCGGTGTCTATTTGCGACGTTTACGACGCGCTAATTTCAAGACGACCGTATAAGCGCGCATACACCCACGAAGAGGCTATGCAAATGATTAAAAACGGCGAGTGCGGACAATTCAACCCGATTATAATAGAGTGTTTAGAAGAGTGCGCCGATAAATTTAAAGAGGTAGCCGACGAAAAAAACAAGGAGACAAATTGCGATGAATAAACCTAAAACGCAAAAAATTTCAACGCTAATTGCCGTGATTTTTTTAAGCGTGGTTTTTCTTTGTTCTTGTAGTAACGACGGCGGTTCTTCGGATAAAAACACGTTGCCGCAACTTATTATCGGCGTAGATTATTATCAACCTTTCGTTTATCGCGACGACAACGGCAATTTTGCAGGAGCAGACGTTGACCTTGCAAGCGAAATTTGCAGACATTTAGGGTATACGCCCAAATTCGTGCATATAGAGTGGAGCGAGAAAAAAGCGTATTTAATGCGCGGGGAAATAGATTGCCTTTGGTGTTGTTTTACCTTGACGGGCAGAGAAAACGATTACGCTTGGACTTTTCCTTACATGAACAGTCGTCAAGTTGTGGCGGTGAGTGAAAACAGCGGCATAAACAGCATTTCCGACCTTGAAAACAAAAGGGTGGCGGTGCAGTCCACGACAAAACCCGACGAAATATTTTCGGGTATGTCGGGGGTAAAAGATTTACAAATCCCCGTACTTAAAGAACTTAACTGTTTTGCAAATATGACTTATACTTTTGCGGCTATAAGCAACGGTTACGTCGACGCCATAGCGGGACACGAAATCGTCTTGAAAGAATATATGAAGACGAGTTCGGTAAAACTTAAAATTTTAGAAGAATCTTTATTAGACGTTCAAGTGGGCGTTGCGTTTTTGTCCAATACAAACGCCGACTTAATAGAAAGAATAAATCATACGCTTTTATTGCTTAAAAACAACGGTTTTATTTCGTCGTTGGTTGCATCTTACGGACTCGACCCCGACGTTTACGTAATTAATTATGAATCATTGCGGTGAATTATGAAGAAAACTAACAACGAAGGAAGAGTAGGGCTTGTTCATTTAGCCGTGTTTATTTTGTTAAGTATAATTTTAGGTGTTTTCGTCGCATTGCTTACCACTGCGTCCGACAAAAATGCGGCGCGAAGACAGATGAACGCCGTTTCGCAATACGTAAAACAGCAATGTATCCGTTGCGACGAACTTTCCGCCGAAGATACTTCGCGCAGTTTATTCGACATTTCCGACAAGGCTTTTTCGATAAGAAGTATGCTCGACTACAATTCCGAAGACTTAAATGCGGAAATTAAATCGATGGCGGAAGCCAACAGATTAAACGGTATTTTCGTTACTGTCAACGTGGAAGGCTCGACGGTAGGGAAAGTAATGTCGTATTACTCCGACGGCGACGAAGACGAGCAAACGTGGTATCCGTATTTTGAAGAATTCGGAGCGTTGACCGACGGCGTTTTATATAAAAGTTATAGCGAGCGCATTAGCAGAAACGGCTCTTATTACGATTATGCAATGGTTGCGCGCAGCGACCAAAACGGCGTGGTTTTGTGTTATAGAAGGCAGCGCATAGAAGACGTTGAAGACGAAAGAATTTCCATTGCCAACGTTCTTAAAGGGTTTGTGTTTGGCTCTGACGGAATAGTTTACGTAACCGACGGCACTACAGTGCTGGCTTCAAACGTAGAAGGCAAAGTTGGTGCTTTTGCCTCCGATATAGAAGTCGTGCGCAAATTAAGACAAAACGACGATGAAAACGTTTTAATAAAAGTAGACGACAACGGGGCGTTTTACGGCATTAGGTCAAAGTGTAGAAATTGGTACGTTTACACTTATATGTCGGCAGATACCATTTTTACGCAAAGGTCGATAATTTTGTCGTATATGTTCTTGTTTTACCTCATCGCGCTTGTGGTTGTCGTTGCGATAAGGCAAATAGTTCTCAACAAAAAGCAAGCCGAACAAGAGAGAAAGGACGAAGCCTACCGAATAGAAAAAGAAAAACTCGCTCAAAAAGCCATACGCGCCAATGAGGCGAAAGCCGACTTTTTGCGCAGAATGAGCCACGATATACGTACGCCCATCAACGGCATAAGGGGTTTGGTCGAAATAGGCGAATATTATTACGACGACCCCGAAAGGCAAAAAGACTGCCGAGAAAAAATTTGGAACGTTTCCGAATATTTGCTCGACCTTGTAAACGATATGCTCGATATGAACAAACTTTCCACCGAAGACCCCGAGTGGAAAGACGAAAAATTCAGCATTACCGAGTTGTTTGAAGAGGTTGTGGCGTTTACTTCCGTTCAAGCCAAAGAGCAAGGACTTACGTTTAATTCCGACACGAAAAATATCGAGCACGATTATTTAATCGGCGGCAAAGTGCAATTAAAGCGTATATTCACGAATTTAATAAGCAACGCGATAAAATACAACAAACCGAGCGGCAGCGTAGACGTTTGTTGCAGAGAAACGGGTTTTAACGGCAATACCGCTTACTTTGAGTTTAAATGCGCCGACACGGGCATCGGCATGGACGAAGAGTTCACTAAAAAAATGTACGAGCCGTTCGAGCGGGAAAACCAGACCGACGGAAAAACTTTGGAAGGTGCGGGCTTAGGTCTTTCTATCGTGAAAAAACTTATCGACAAAGCGGGTTGGGAAATTTCGGTAGACAGCAAAAAGGGCGAAGGCACAACGTTTACCGTACGCATCGCGCTTAAAGTTGCCGAGCAAAAGACGAAACCCGTTGAAGTTTCTTTAAAAGACGATAAAGAAAGACTCCGCGGATACAATATTTTGGTTGCCGAAGACAACGAACTCAACTACGAAATAGTCGAGTTTATGCTCAAGGTGGCGGGGGCGAACGTAATTCACGCCGCAGACGGAAATCAAGCGATAGAAATTTTCAAAAACAGCAAAGAATTTGAAATAGATACTATATTGATGGACGTAATGATGCCCGAAGTAGACGGGTTGACCGCAACCAAGGAAATACGTAATATGGATAGGGCAGACGCAAAAACCGTGCCCATTATAGCGATGACCGCAAGCGCGTTTGCCGACGACGTCGAAAAAGCCCGCGTTGCAGGTATGAACGCGCACGTAGCAAAGCCGATAGACAGAGAAAAACTTATAAAAAACATAACACGCCTTAAAAATTTCGGGGGGGGGTGCTTTAAATGACGATTAAAGAGGTTTACGACGCACTCGGCGAAAATTATGCCGACTGCGTCGAAAGACTGCTTACAGAGGAAAACGTAGCCCGATTTGTGGTGAGGTTTTTGTCCGACGAAAACTTTTTTGCGCTCGCCCAAGCGATGAAAACGAGGGATATAGAAAAGGCTTTTATCGCCGCTCACACCTTAAAAGGGTTGGCGCAAAATTTGGGTTTTTCTACTTTGGGCAAATCCGCTTCAAACTTGACCGAGGTGTTGCGTAGGCGCACGTTTGACGGCGCAGACGAACTTTTTAAAGAAGTCGAAACAAATTATAATTTGGTCGCTGTTGAAGTGAAAAAGTTTGCCGAGCAGTAAATTTTTTGCACTTTCGTTTTAAGGGCGGTTTTGACTTTTTGCGGGGTTTTGTTTTAGCGTCGGCTTGTCTTAATGTCGCTTTGATTTTTGCTTGTATGACGGCTTTATGCGATACGTATTGCGCAAAAAAGACAAAAACGAGCAAGTTTATAAAAAGTTTTTAGATAAAACGCGACGAAATTTTTGCTACTAAACAAAATTTAATTAGCGAGTTTTATTAAATATTCGTTGGTGGTTTTAAACGTAACGAAATTTTGGTGTTTTAAATACGACTAAATATTCAAACTAAATTTAAGGCAATCCGCAAGGGTTGTCTTTTTTTGTGTGTTCGGCGTGGCTTTAAAAGTAATTTCGGCTGAATAATCTTGTTGAATAATTTTGTTAAATGATTTGTCGGGGTAAGCAAAATAAAAAAATTTTAATTAATATAAAATAATGATTAGGCAAACTATAAACGAGTAATCAAAAACACTCCGAACAAATTATAAACAAGTGACCTAAAACGACGCCAAAATAAACAACAAAACAATGCCCGAGCAAATTGTAAATAAGTAGCCGAAAAGACCTAAAGTAAACTATAAGCGAGTAGTCGAAAACGGCTCTCAACTAAACCGTATAAAATTTTAAAACTTTACTTAACTATAATTGCGATTTTTATTTAATTGCCGCATTTTAGTTGCTTTTATTTCGTTTTGTGATATAATAGTTGTATGTACAACATTGTATATACAACAATCATAAAATAAAACAGCGGAGGCGTTTTATATGGACGTTACTGAAAGAAAAATATCAAAAATAGCGCGCGAGGCGGAAAAGTTGGTTTTGCTTTCTTTGCGCGATGACGGCGTAGGTACTGCCGAAATCGATTTAATTCACGCTTTGCGGCACAACCCCGGTTGCACTCAAGCGAAACTCGCCGAAATTTTGCACGCCGATAAAGCCGCCGTGGCGAGAAGGACCAAAAATCTCGAAATTAAAGGTTATCTCACGAGAAAAAACGACCCGTCCGACAAGCGCAGTCAGTTTTTATATCCCACCCAAAAAGCGGAAGAATTAAAATCCTCTAAAGCCGAAATAGAGGGGGCGTTTTACGAGTATTTGACAAGTTTGCTCACAAGCGACGAAGCGCAGACGTTTGCCGAATTACTCGATAAAATTTATACCGCGTCGAAAACCGAAAGTAGGGCGGGATTTCCTCATTTCATCAAATAAAAGGGGCAAACAATGAAAAAGAAAAAGACTTTTCAACCCGACAAAATCAAGTCGTATTTCGGTATAGAGTGGCTGTCGTTGACTTTGGTGACTATTTCGGGTTTAATTTACAACGTGGGTTTAATTTCAACGCCGTGGTTTGAAGGTAGGCTCGCTCAATGTCTTGCGGATATTTTAGGCGGCAACGAAACGGCGGCAAAAATGGCTACGCTCGTGATTTTTTATATCGGCGTTACGCTTGCGGTGCAGTTGGCGAGGTTTGTCAAGCGTTTTTACGTGCGCCGTTTTGCCAACAACGTCAATAAAAAAATGAAAGGCGTGCTGTATGCTAATTTGGTAAGGCAAAGCAAAGCCGCATTGCAAGAAGAAGGCGTGGGCGAAATTATGACCAAAGCCGTGTCCGACGTGGACGATTGCGTCGAGGGTATGCGCAAATTCACCACCGAAATTTTCGATACGGGCGTTGCGTTCGTCGGTTATGCGGTTATGCTTTTTGTTTACGATTGGCGTTTGGCACTTTGTTGTCTTGCGTTTACGCCGATATCTTATTTTTGCGCGGCAAAGATGAAAAAACCCGTGCAACGTGCTGGCGCGGCTTATAAAAAAGCGGCGGCAAATTTGGGCGCGGCAACGCTTGACAGAGCGGAAAACGCAGTGACTTACCGTGTTTACGGCTGTGAAGAGGCGCGCGAAGAAAAATACGAAAAAGCCCTTGAAAACTACGAAAAAACAGCGATAAAAAGCAACGTTTGGCAGTCGGCGTTGCCACCGCTTTATTTGGCGATATCGTGCGCGGGCGTGCTGTTTATTTTGTGGTTCGGCGCAAAAAACGTGCTCGGCACGGGTTGGAGCGTTTGGGATATCGCGGCGTTTACAACTTTTACGTCGTGCTTTACAAAATTGACTGTAAAATCGTCAAAGGTTGCAAAACTTTTCAATTCGGTGCAAAAAGCCGAAGTCTCGTGGAAAAGAATAAAACCGCTGCTCAATTCTCCGCAACCGCTCGAGCAGTTAAACGAGGCAAAACCCGCCGATTTAAGTATAAAGAATCTCTCGTTTGCGTACGGAAAAGAGCCTATTTTTTCGGGACTTTCATTGAGCGTTCACATTGGCGAAATCGTGGGAATAACGGGCTCGGTCGCTTGCGGGAAATCTACATTGGGTCGGGCGTTTTTATGCGAAACGCCGTACGGCGGCTCGATTAAATTCGGCGATAAAGAACTGTCGGAATTGTCCCAACGCGAACTTGCCGGCATAGTCGGTTATTTAGGACACGACCCCGAACTCAGCGCAGATTCAATTAAAAACAACGTGCTTTACGGCAGCGATTTAAACGAGGAAGAATATCTCTCTTTGGCGGCGTTAAAAGACGAAACTTTCGCTATGGAAAACGGAGTAGATACAGTGATTGGCAGCAGCGGCACGAGACTTTCGGGCGGGCAGGCTCAAAGGCTTGCGCTTGCGCGTACGCTTGCTCACCCTCGCCCGATAATGATTTTAGACGACCCGTTTTCCGCTCTCGACCGCAAAACCGAGGACATTATATTTAAAAATTTGCAAGACTACGCAAAAGATAAAATAGTGTTTTTAATTTCGCACAGACTTTATCATTTTCCGCAAATGCAAAAAATTATATTTATGGAAGACGGAAAAACTTTCGTCGGCACGCACGAAAGTTTAATGACGTCGGTTGCGGCTTACCGCAGACTTTACGAAAGCCAAACGGGAGGTGAAAAACATGAAGACCGAGAATAAAAACGGAGTTTTTACCGCCTTAAAAACGGCAATTAAATATCATCGTTTTTTAAGTTTTTGCACGGTTGTGTGTGTGGCGGCTTCGGTTGTCGCGTCGCTCGTGCCGCCGCTGTTACTTGCCAAAGTAATCGATAAATTGACGGCGGGCGTTTATCCGTCGTTTGTGGCGGTACTTGCGTATTTTTTGAGCCTTTTAGCCGAAGGAGTGCTTTCTTCCGCGCAAGAAACTTTGCTTACGATTTTAGGACAAAAAATGACCCATGCGTTAAGGTCGGAAATGTCGCAAAAACTCACCAAATTACCCGCAAGCACTTTGTCGAAACAAAACCCCGGTGAGGTGGTTGCACGTTTTTCGGGAGACGTGGACACGGTCGAGGCGTTGTTTACTTCGGGTATAATCGGTATGATAGCCGACGCGTGCCGAATTATATCGATTTTGGGCGTTATCGCCGTGAAAAACACGGGACTTGCGCTCGTGCTTTTGTTGATACTTCCCGTGTTTGCGATTTTTACGCGCAAAGTTCAAAAAAAGACGCTTTCGGCTCAACTTGAAAACCGTCGCGCTGTAGCCGCCGTGTCGGGGCAAGTGCCCGAAACTTTACATAATATCCGCACAATTCGACTACTCGGGGCAGAAGATTATATGGAAGAGCGTTATGACAAGCGCATTAGCGAAAGTTACGCCGCAGTGGAAAAGACCAATTTTTACGACGCGGTTTATTCACCCGTGGTGTTGCTTTTAAATGCGGTTGTCGTGGGTATCGTAATGCTTTTATCGGCATCGGGCAAAGCGCAAATTTTAAAACTTTTCGGCATGTCGGTAGGTACTTCGGTTGCCGTAATCAATTATATATCGCGTATTTTTTCGCCTATCGAAAGTCTCGGCATGGAAATTCAAACTATTCAGTCGGCAATGGCGGGCATAAAGCGAATAGATGCGTTTTTAGACCAAAACGAGCGTGAAATTCCTAAAGAAAACGACGGCACTGTTCGCGGCGACGTAGTGTTTTCTCACGTGACGTTCGGCTATAGCGAAAAGCCCGTGCTTTGCGATTTTTCCATGACGGTAAAAGAGGGCGAACAAATTACTTTAATCGGCAGAACGGGCGCGGGCAAAAGCACGGTGTTTAGGCTTTTGTCGGGTCTATACCGCCCGCAAGAAGGGACTATAACCATAGGCGGCACAGACGTAAACAAAATCACCGACAGTCAACGGCGTTTTTGCATTGGTTGCGTAGAGCAGCATTTTTCACGCGTATCGGGCAGTGTGCTCGAACAAATAACTCTCGGCGACCCGCGCATTACCGAAGAAATGGCTAAAGATGCGGCAAAACTTGCGGGTATCGATTCGGCTATCGAGACTCTTCCCGACGGTTATGATATGGTGTGCGCCGAAGAGGGGTTGTTTTCGCAAGGCGAGTGGCAACTTTTATCCATCGCCCGCGCGGCGGCGGCAAACCCCGCTGTGCTGTTGCTTGACGAAATCACGGCAAATTTAGACGCCGAAACCGAGGCGAAAGTGCTTGAAGCGTTGCGCCGAGCGTCAAAAGGGCGTACCGTTCTTTCCGTTTCGCACCGCATTTATGAAAATTTCGGCGGCAAAACCATTGAAATTAAACCGCTGTCTTAAATAAATTTACAAACCCAATTAAAGTTTTAAAATTTTTAAAATCGAAACTATAAAAAACGCTTGACGAGTCACGTGAGTTTCGCATATAATAAAATCGACTTTTGGGGAGTAGTCGGCGGCTAAAACCGCGGTGAAATCGTCAATCTCGGGTAAAAAAAGCCCCGGTTTCATTGTTTGCGACAAGACCATACCGTTTTTTCGGCATGGTCTTTTTTATATATCAAACGCATTTTCTTTGCGTTTAAAATCGTTTTTTGTTTTTTTAAACGTGTTTTTACAAAAGGAAATGGGGCGATAATAAAAAGGCAAAGTTAAGTCCCCGCAAAATTTTTTACAATTTAAAGGAGAAGTATGGATTTTTTATTGCAAACGCTTAAAGCGGTAACGTACAAAGACGTTATTATGTGGGTAATAGGACTCGTGCTTATTTACCTCGCTATCAAAAAAGAAATGGAACCCGCACTTTTGCTCCCGATAGGTTTCGGAGTTATTTTGGTAAACATTCCGTTTTCAAACGTAATCAATTCCGAAGAGGGCGCGGGAATAATTCAGTGGCTGTTTGAAATCGGTATCGAGGCGTCGGAGGCGTTGCCGATTTTGTTGTTTATCGGCATCGGCGCGATGATAGACTTCGAGCCGCTTATAATCAACCCAAAACTTATGATTATGGGCGCGTTTGCGCAAATAGGCATATTCCTCACGCTGATATTGGCTGTGCTTTTGGGTTTTCCGCTTAAAGATGCGGCTTCGGTCGGCATAATCGGCGCGGCGGACGGACCGACTTCTATACTCGTCGCAATGAGACTGCAAAGCAGTTATTTAGGACCTATTATGGTCGTGGCGTATTCTTATATGGCACTCGTGCCGATGATTCAACCCGCCGTCATTAAATGCGTAACGACTAAAAAAGAACGTTTAATTCGCATGCAATACAGCAACCGTCACGCGTCAAAAACGGTAAAAATTTTGTTCCCGATAGTCATTACGTTGGTTGCGGGCATAATCGCGCCCAAGAGTCTTGCGCTAATCGGCTTTTTGATGTTCGGCAACTTGATAAGAGAGTGCGGCGTGCTTGACGGACTTGCCGAAACCGCGCAAAACGCGCTTGCAAATTTAATCACGCTTATACTCGGCATTACGATCGCTTTCCAAATGCGTGCCGAAGAATTTTTACAACTTAAAACTTTAATGATAATGGGTCTTGGCTTGTTTGCGTTTATTTTCGACACGATAGGCGGCGTAATGTGCGCAAAAGTTATCAATATTTTCGCAAAAGAAAAAATCAACCCCATGATAGGCGCGGCGGGCATTTCGGCATTCCCCATGTCGGCGCGCGTAATACACAAAATGGGTCTTAAAGAGGACAAGAGCAACTATTTATTGATGCACGCGGTAGGCACAAACGTGTCCGGTCAAGTGGCTTCGGCAATAGTCGGCGGCTTGATTTTAGGACTTATAGGATAAGGAGGAAATATATATGAATTGGCTTTTACTCGCGATGAGCGCGCAACAAAAAACCGACTTAAAAAAGGCTTTTGAAATATTTTGGAAGGGCATGGTAGCCGTGGTGCTTACCGTTGTAATTATTATGACTATCACTTATATAATGCAAGCGATATCTAAAAAAGCGCAAGACAAAAAGAATGAAAAAGCGAATAGCGACAACGACGACAAACAAGAGTAAATAAAGATAAATTGTCCGCTTTGATGCATACGTATTGCGTAAAAACGACAGAAAATTTTAATTATGCCCGCACTTTTTTAAAAGCGCGGGCGTTTTTATATGGCGATGATTTTGAATTAAGATATAGCGATTAAATTTTTAATAAACGGCAAGTGTTTACTTTTTGTTTAAATTATGTTAAAATTGAAGAAATAAAAATTAAAGATAACGGGAAAAACGGTATAGATTTATGGAAATTTTGTTTTGGATATTGTTTCCCTTGACGATGGCGCTTACTTTTTGCGTGTTGTTTAAAGGGAAAGAAAAAGAAGAAAAACGACTCGACAAAAATAGTTTGTATAAAATAAAAATGGGGTCGAGTTTTAAATATTTCTTTTTGGTTTGCATGGCGTTGACTTTAATTGCCGCCGTAACCGTTTTAATCTTTTGCATTATCGATAAAAACGGCATAGCGTTTTCCGGTAAAATGGCGTTGATTTCGGTAATTTTATTTTTCTTTTTGGTGGGGCTGTTTGGCTACGTTTACGTTAAATATTTTTACTTGATAATCACCGATAATTCGATAATACAAGTAAAGGGTTTTACCAAAAAAGAAATACCTTATGAAAAGATTAAGTTTATGTCTACGCCTAAGGCGAGTATCGACTCGCTAATTGCGTACGATGAAGATTACGTGCCGTTGTTTTCTGCCGATCGTTCTTTCGTGGGTATTGACAAATTAATTCAAACGCTGAAGGATAAACGTGTCGAAGAAATCGCAAAAGTAACCCAAAAAGATATATCTCCAGACAATTTTGCGTATAAAAAATACGCTAAAAAAGTTAAAATCAACAATTTAAAATACATTTTATTGGGTTTTGGCTTATTGCTTTTGGCGATATTTGCAATGGCAACTCCGCAAATCAAGCCGATTAATTTTTCGGATAAACAAATGACGGCAACTTTGCAGTCGTATAGAAAAGTTGGCGAAGACGTGTTGTTTTTGAAATTTGAAAATTGCGACGAAGAATACAGAGTAAACAACGTCGTTTATGAGGTTCTCGACAAAAAAGTTTATTCCGCGCTCAACAAGGGAAAAACCGTCGAACTCGTTTTGTATAACGCAAAATCTAAAGATATTTCTCAAATAAAAATCGACGGCAAAATTTATTTAAACAAAGAAGAAGTAATGAAAAATGAAATTGGAAAACGAAAACGCCAAAATCGGCGATATAATCATGAAAGTAATTTTGGGTTTGTCGGTTTGTTTGATAGTCGGCGGCGTTGCGCTGCTAATTTATCAAATTGTAGACAAAAAAGCCGTTAAAAACGGAGTTTAAAGTAAAAATTGCGTAAAAAACTGTTTGAAATACGCAAACGGCGTTAAGTTTTAAATGCGAAAATTTAATTGACAGTAAAAGGTCGGCGAGGTTTTGAAGGAGAGTTTATGAAAAAGAAAGACAAAATTTATTTTTATGAATATCCACACGATAAAAAGCGACTGTTTGAAAAATTGCCGCACGGGTTTTCGACTTTCGGCGATATTTATGTGCAAAAAGAAAACGACGATATGTTTTTTGTCGGCGTTGAAAAAACCGGTCATTCCGACGGCATGTGGTATGTTGCAAAAACCGAGGAAGTTGAGGGTAAAACGATAGTTCACGGCAAATTCGTGTATTCTCCCGACAACAGTGGCAACCCGAAAGCAAAAGAAATGACGAAATTTACCGATATATTGATGCACATTGTGCTATTTCCGCTTATAATTCTTGCGGCGATTATTAGTTTTGTCGATTTAATATATAGGTTTATCACTAAAAAGCCGAACAAAAACAAAATTATGGAAATGCGTTTGGATAATTTTATGATGCAAAATCTCGGTTGCAAAAAGGGTGTTCCGCCCAAAAGCGCGCTCGACAAGCGTTTTGATTTTCTCGACGAACAAATAAATGAATATAGCCGCATCGAAGAGGGAAACGCTAAACAAAAGTACGATAAATTCAACGAGATATATGCGTACTTGCTTCAACTCGACGAAAAAGAAAATTTATCGGTCGAGGGCAAAAAGCCGCTTAAATATCTTCAAAGTATAATAAATGACGAAGGGAAGAATTATTTTTATAAAATGAAGTTTAGCCCCGCTTGGGATAACGATAGAAAATACGAGATAGGCGTTTGCGTAAAAGGCGACCCTTTAATCAAAAAACTTTAACATTGCAAAATCAAAAAATGTCGTTTTTACGCGATACGTTTGTCGTAAAATCGACAAAATTCGCAAAAATTTAACGTAAACGCAAAATAAATATAGGCTAAAATAATGCCGACGAGCATTAAAAAGCGTTGCGATAATTAATTAAAAGGTGTAGCCAACTAATTTAAAAACACTGCCAACGACTATTTAATAATATATAAATTAATATATTAATAAAAATCGAAAAACCGTTGAAAAAATTTTGAATTTGTGATATAATTAATCTACGGCAAAAAATCAAACATATTAAAGGCTTTTTACGTTAAGTCGTATAGTTGCACGGTAAAGGGGAAGAGGGGTAAAAAATGAAAGTAGAAATGACGGGATACAACGACGAAAAAGCGGTGGCTTTATACTCGGTGATAAAAACTTTTCATCCTTTTATGGTGTCGCTGGTTGTCGCTTTGATTTGCGCTGTTTTTGCGATTATTTTTAAATTGCCGCAACTTACGTTGGTGTTCGTTTTGCCGGGGGTTTTATTGCTGTTTATGGTTTTAAGTTACGTCATCAACTGCAACTATAAAGAGTTTTTGAAAGGTCAAAAAACCAAGCACGATTTTCGATTAGAAAACGGAATTTTATATAAAGACGACAAAGAAGTTAAATCTGTTGACAACATAAGGCTGTACAAATTTAACAATTTTTTGTTTTTAGAACTTAAAAAGTCTTATTATCGCATACCCGACGACGAATATACCACGGGCAGCAGAACCGAGTTTTTGGCGCAAGTAAAAAAGGTGAAAGGTTTTCGCATTGCCTTTATAAAGCACGCTTTTAAAAGCGAAGAAAATTCAACAAAAGTTTAAAGATTTAAAGTGTTTTAAACAGTCGCGTATATATAGGTTGTTTCAAAAACAAATATAGCAAAACGCCAAAATCAAATCATTAAACAAGTAAAAACGTTTAAAAAGTAAAAAACGCCCCGCAAGGGGTTTAAGTAAAAATAAGTATAAATATGATAAAAAACGAGGAGGCATCGACATGAATCTTGACAGAATTATTGCGGTGAGAAACCATAAAACAATTTACCGTGACGGCGATAAATGCATTAAAGTATTTGACCACGGTTATTCAAAATCGGACATTTTAAACGAGGCTTTAAACCACGCGAGGGTTGAAGAAACGGGTCTCAACGTGCCTAAAATTATCGAAGTAACGACAATTGACGGCAAGTGGGCTATTGTTTCGGAGTATATAAAGGGTAAAACTTTAGACAGACTTATGAAGGAAAATCCCGACAAATACGACGAATATCTCGAGCAATTTGTCAATTTACAACTTGAAGTTTTGTCCAAGAGAAACCCTCTTTTAACGAAATTAAAGGATAAAATGCACCGCAAAATTAACCTTGCCGAACTCGACGAAACGACTAAATACGATCTTCAAACAAGGCTTGAAAGTATGCCCGTGTACAGCGAGTTGTGCCACGGCGATTTCAACCCGTCTAATATAATTATCGATGAAAACGGCACGCCGTATATAATCGACTGGTCTCACGCAACGCAAGGCAACGGTTGCGCCGACGCATCGCGAACTTATTTGTTGTTCTGCTTAAACGGAGAGCACGAAAACGGAAAGAAGTATTTAGATTTATATTGCAAAAAGACGGGTACTTCAAAGCGCGATATTCAAAAGTGGATGCCCATAGTTGCCGCTTCTCAATCGGTAAAAGGCAATAAGAAAGAAAGAGAATTCTTGCTTTTGTGGGCAGGCGTAGTCGATTATCAATAATTTTCGACTTTAAGAATAATCGGCTATTGTCAATGTGCTTTTAAAGCGAGTAAGGTCTGCCTATTTATAGAAAAAAAGCCGATTATAAATTTTATATCTATGCTTGCTTTAAGCGGCGTTTATAGATTTATTCGTCGCTTACAAATTTATTTAAACGATAAAAAGTTGACCGATATGTTTTTATTTAATTTTCAAATTTTGCCTATTTATCGGTCGGCTCAAAATTTTCCCGCACTTATATGCGGGAATTTTTTTATGCAAAAAGCCCGTTTTACGCAATACGTTTTGCGTAAAACGGGCATAAAACAACTCTCTTGCCCCATGTAAAGCAAGAGAGTTGTTTTTTATAAATAATATTTTAATCAAATTTTAAATTTCGTATTTACCGCGATTTTACTTTCTCTTTTTTTGGTTAGAGTTTGTAAATGCAAGTATTTCTTCGGTGTTGCCGAATACGACGATGTGGTCGCCGGGCTTAAACACGTAGTCCGCGCTGGGGCTTTCGATTACTTGTTTGTCCCTTTTAATGGTAAGAATGTTAAGTCCGTATTTTTTGCGCGGGTTTACGTCGATAAGGCGTTTTTTAATCCATTCCTTTGGTATATCGATTGTAAAAATAGAGTATACGCTGTCGATTTCGATATAGTCGAATACCGCCGTTGAATTAAGTTTTATCGCAACTTTTTCTGCAATATCGAGGTCGGGATATATTACTTCGTCCGCGCCGCTACGCAAAAGGAACTTCTTTTGAATTTCGGTTGTTGCTTTTGAAATGATATATTTCGCGCCCAAATCTTTAAGGTGAGAAGTGATTTCGAGTGACGATTGGAAGTCGTCGCCGATAGCCACGATACACACGTCGAAAGCGGGTATATCCATCGATTTCAGCGTGTCGGCGTTCATGCAATTTGCGATAAGCGCGTTTGAATATTTGGGTGCTAAAGTGTTGATTACGTCTTCGTTTTTATCAACTATCATTACTTCGTCGCCCATATTTATTAATTTGTTTCCGAGTGTTTGACCGAATTTTCCAAGTCCTATAAGTAAAACAGATTTCAAAATAATTCTCCTTTATCAACCGATAATCAAAGAGTCGAGGGGTTTTCTCACGTTTGAAACGACTCGTCTTTCAAGCAGTGCGAGCGCAAGCGTAAGTATGCCGACCCTTCCCGTGAACATTAGTAGCATTAAAATTATTTTCGACGCCGTGCACAAAAGCGGCGTAAGCGACATCGATAAACCCACCGTGCCGAGTGCCGAAACCGTTTCTAAAGTGATTTGTTTAATCGAAGTGGTGGTGTCGGGTTCCATCGCGCAAATGGTAAGCGTGGCTATTATTATAAGTATTAAGAAGGATACGAATATCGCAAGTGCTTGGTTTAGTATCGAAAAATCGATACGTTTGTTTGAAATGTCGATATCTCGTTTACCTCTGAATACCGAGTAAATACCCATTATAATTACAGCCATTGTGGTGGTTTTTATACCGCCCGCAGTCGAAGCGGGGCTGCCGCCGATAAACATAAGTATCAAAGTAAGTAAGTACGAACTGT
Organism: uncultured Clostridia bacterium; assembly: GCA_934249265.1. Classification (GTDB taxonomy): domain Bacteria; phylum Bacillota; class Clostridia; order Christensenellales; family Borkfalkiaceae; genus CAKQKQ01. The sequence goes on from CAKQKQ010000031.1 coordinate 17,306, forward strand.
CCGAAAGGCTGTCGAGGCTTATCGTTGTAAAGCCCGCTGTCCTCGGAGTGGTCGAACTGAAAAACGCAACGAGCCATTTTTGACCTCCGCTTAAAGAGGAGAAATATTCGCTGTTTCTTTCAAAAAGAACGAACAAACTCGTCGGCACGATTATTAAAAACGCGTTTACGAAAAGCACTACTTTTGTGTGAAGACGCAATTTTTTATAATTTCCCTTTGCGTTTATAAGGTCGTTCCATACGCAAAAACCCATACCGCCGATTAAAATAAGCGAACAAATGGTAATCATCACGAGCGGGTCGGTGGTGTATTGCGAAAACGACACAAAGCCTTTTCCCGCTTCGCCGCCGAGTAAATCAAAACCCGCATTGCAAAACGCCGAAATAGAGTGCCAAAACGCGAAATACATACCTTTTAGCGGTCCGAAGTCGTCAACAAATCTAAACGAAAGGAGTATCGCGCCCGCAAGTTCAAACAAAAACGTGCCTACGATAATTTTACGGAAGAAATCTCTTACGCCCGTTAGGTTTGATTCTCCCGCGGACTGCATAAGGATTTTTCTTTGATATAAGTCCATGTTTTTGCCCATTAAATCGTGGAGCATAGACACGATGCTCATAAACCCGAGTCCGCCCACTTGTATAAGCAAAATTATTACGATTTGCCCGAACAGCGTCCAATGCAAGCCCGTGTCGTAAGGAATTAGTCCCGTTACGCACGTTGCCGATACCGAAGTGAATAAAGCGTTTATATAAGTTGTCGATTGTCCGCTTTTCGTTGCAAACGGCAACATCAAAAGCAAACTTCCTATTAAAATAACCGCAAGGTAGCCCAATGCGAGAAACTGCCAAATGGTTAGTTTTAGTTTATGTTTAGTATTCATTTTAGTCCGCAACCATAAAATCACAAAGTAAACCGATCTGTATTTGTCGACTGCCGTCAGCCGTCTGTTTTTGCTGCTTGTTTTTGTCGCAAATGATTTACTTTTTGTTTTGACGTTTTTAGTTTATTATATTTTTAAATGCTTTAAAAATATTTTTAATAATTGTAACACTAACGAGAGTTTTTGTCAAACTAATTGCTTTAAAAATAAAGCGATGTTTTTAGGGTTAAAAACGCGATTTAACGCCCTGTATTTACGGCTTTTTTTCAGTGAAATAACCCAAAGATAAAGGGTATGATATAATCGGGTTAAAGGCTGTGTGATTTTATATTTACGTTTTGATAAAAGAAATTTACGTTTTGATAAAGAGATTAATCTATATCGATCGATTCTATTTGTTCGGCAAATTTTACAGTGGAGCGAATTTCTTGATTTCTTTCCATAAACGCAATGCCAATACCTTCCCAAACGAAAAGAGTGCCGCTTATGTTCATCACGTCTTGAAAGATATAAGGGATAGAGGTTTTTTGCATAAAATAAGAAACGAGCAGTAAAACCACGCCCGTGGCAACGGCTAAAAGACCGTTGCGCTTTTTTCTTTTTGCGTCTTGCAACACGCCGTAAAAATATAACTCGAAGTTTTCGCGTATTATTTTCAACGCCTCTTTTGAAGAGTATGCGCCGAAATCGTTTATGTGAATTTTTATTTTCAGTTTTTAGTCCGACGGCAGCAATTTTACTGTTTCTTCAATTTCGTCAAACAATACCGAGTTAAGTTTTTCTATTTTATCGT
>CAKQKQ010000032.1 GCA_934249265.1 uncultured Clostridia bacterium
CGCAAGCAGCATGCCGACGACGCTCGGCAACCCCAATTTTTTGCATAACATTACGAGAATTTTCGATAATAAAATAATAAGACCGAGCGGCAACAGAACGTCGAAATATTCGATGTTTGCCACGAGTAAATTATTTAAAGTCATTGTTTTAGCCTCTGTAAAATATAGTACTGTGTAATTGTATGCTTTTTCTTAAAAAAAAGCAAACGTTTTCACGCTAAATCGGCAATATTTATTTTTTGATTTAATAATAATCTACGCTTTGACTATTTTGTATAATATTAATCGGGCGGTTATCGGCGTAAAGTTGTTTTTCTTTAAAAAGTTTATCGTAAAAGGGAGTGTCTAAACGGCGTGATAAATTTAAAATTGAAACCTTATAAACCCGAAATAAACATTTCATAAAAAGTCCGCAATTGCCTTGCTAAATTCAAAATCTAGGCAACAAATTTATCGCAAATAGGCAATAAAAATATCGTAAAAGCGAAGTGGAAAAATTTTTGTATTTTTCCGTCTTTACGCACAACGTATGCGGTAAAAATGACAGTTTTCGGCGTTTTGAAGGCGTAAACAGCCGCTTTTAAAGCGTGCAAAATCGGCAAAATAAAAATAACGCTTGAATAATTTTGGGTTAAGTGGTATAATAAGACTATGGGAATATTCGGGCGAAGGAAAAAAGAAGAATCGGTAATCGCCGCCGAAGAAAAGCAAACCGAAATAAGCGTAGAAGAGGACAAATACCGCCAAAGGATTTTTGCCGAAAGGGTGATATTTGCCGACGTGGTTTTGCAAACCGCTTATATTGAGATTAAAAACGAACTATTGTCGTTTAAAGGGGTGAAATCGAGGTTATCGCGCCGAGCGGACACGTTTACCTATGGCGATAAAATCATATGCAAAATAGCCATGACCGACAAGACGATGAAGTTGTTTTTCCCGCTCGACTTATCGGAAATTCCGAGTAAAATCAAAGCCGAGTATAAAGGCGAAGTAAAAGCGTATTCCTCCGTCCCGACAATGTACAAAGTCAAAAGCGCGGTTGCGTGCAAAAAGGCGATAATTCTCGTCGATAAAACGGCGGACAAGTTTTCACTTGTAAAAAAAGAAAGAATTAGAAAAATAAACGCCGTCAACGTTGCCGAAGATTATTTAATCGCTTACGCCCAAAGAACGAAAAAGAAAAACAAGGCTTAAAAGAGGTTAAATTACAGCAAAAACCGAAATAAAAATAGATGGTTGAATAAAAGCAATTAAACTGCCAAATAAAACAGAGTTTTAACGACAAAAGCGAACAGTCTCATTTAAAATGGCGGCAAAACTATTACATTAAATTCGGGGAGTTAAAGAAAAAGCGGTAAAACCGCTGAAATTTAATGACTAAACCGTCGAAAAACTACCGAATCGCAGCGTTTTTAACGAGTAAATTAAGGTTTAAACCTTATAAAAATCGTGCGGCGTATGCGGCTATAGAAAAATAAAAGGCAAAAATTTAACAAAAAGAATAAAAAACCGCAAAAAAGGCTTGACAAGTATATTATTATTATAGTATAATATGCTAGCACTCCAAGCGGGGTGTTAATTTTTTAGGAAGGCGAAATATTATGGCTAAAGGAAACAGAGTTAAAATTACGCTTGCTTGCACAGAATGTAAACAAAGGAATTACGACGTTTACAAGAATAAGAAGAACGACCCCGACAGACTTGAACTCAACAAGTACTGCCGTTTCTGCAAGAAGACAACCGCTCATAAAGAAACGAAGTAATTTCTTCGTTTAAGCGGTAATAAGCGGTAAATACGTTTTCAACGTTAAGACTACGTAATTTTATTTTAAAGAGGAAAGAAAATGAAAGAAAAACAAGTAAACGAGGTTGTAAAGACAACCGAAGTTCCCCAAAACAAAAAGAATAAAGAACCGGGGAAAGTATCGCGTTTCTTTCGCAAAATAGGAAGAAAATTTAAAGAAATGTTTTCCGAGTTGGGAAAAGTTTCTTGGCCGACGTTTGGCAAAGTGGTAAAAAATACGGGTATCGTACTCGTTGTTATCATTATTTTCCTTATCATTATTTCGGCGTTTGACTACGGCCTCGGTCGTCTTTTGGATTTAGTCACAAAAATTGCCGCATAATTAAGCCGAAGGAGAAGTCAAATGGATCAACAGACAGCAAAGTGGTATATCATTCATACCTATTCTACTTATGAGGATATGGTAAAAAGTACCCTTGAAAAACTGATTGAAAACAACAACCTCGGCGATAAGATTCTCGATATTAAAATTCCGAGAGAAGAAGTTATTGAGGAAAAAAACGATAAAAAGAAGATCGTTCTCCGCAAAAAAATGCCTTGTTACGTATTTATAAAGATGGTATATTCCAACGATTTGTGGTATCTCATCACCAATACGAGGGGCGTTACGGGTTTCGTCGGTCCGAGAGGGGCTGCGCTTCCGCTCACTGCGGACGAAGTAAGGCGTATGCAACTTGAAGACAAGGTCGAAAGCGTCGATTTTGCAGTGGGAGACACAATCAAGATTTTATCGGGTCAACTCGAAGGCTTTATCGGTACTGTCGAATCCCTCGATTTCGAGCAACAAAGGGCTAAAGTCAAGGTTTCTATGTTCGGCAGAGACACCGTTGTAGAGCAAACTTTCGTTCAACTCGAGAAATTGAGAGAGCAATAATCTTTGCGTATTCTCACGGTCGTTTGTTGCGATATATAAACGGCAAGTTGACGGCGAGGTTTACGGCTTTAATAAAGTTTTGAATTTCGGGTAGAGATTTAAAATTTGAAGTCGAAAGCAAAGGTTTAAAGTCGAAAATTTTTCTATATTAAATAATAAGGAATAAAATTTCCTTTATCGTCGCGGCGTTTTTATCGTGCGTTTAGGCGCGTAAATTAAAATTAAAACGCCCGATGTTTTTTGCGGTTTTAAAAATAAAAAGCAAAGAAAAAACCGCAAAGTTTTTACGTTTAAGACGGGTTTTTGCCCGTTGAAATAAGTGGGAGAGACGTCAAATACTTTTTTTCAAGACGCCTTGCTATAACCACATAAATGGAGGAGAACTTTATGGCTAAAAAAGTTACAGCGGTTGTAAAATTACAATTGCAAGCCGGAAAAGCGACACCGGGACCCCCGGTTGGTTCTACACTCGGACCTTACGGTATCAACATTCCGGGATTTACTAAAGAATTCAATGCAAAGACTTCTGATAAAGTCGGCTACATTATTCCCGTAGTCATCACTATTTATCAAGACAGATCTTTCACGTTTATTCTTAAAACACCGCCTGCACCGGTACTTATCAAAAAGGCTTGCGGACTCGAATCTGCTTCTGCACGTCCCAACAAAGATAAGGTTGCAAAATTGACCAAAGCGCAAGTTGAGGAAATTGCAAAGGTAAAGATGGTAGATACTAATGCCGCTTCGCTCGAAGCATGCATGAGTATGATCGCCGGTACTGCACGCAGTATGGGCATCACTGTTGAAGAATAATTATATATATTTCGTGGGAGGGACAAACGTCCCGTTTAACCACAAAGGAGAATTTTGAAATGAAATACGGAAAAAAATATGCCGAAAGCATAAAGACTTTTGACCGCACTAAACAATATGAAATCGGCGAAGCAATGGACATCGTTTTAAACACCGCAAAGGCAAAGTTTGACGAAACGGTTGAATTCCACTGCAAACTCGGCGTTGACCCGAAACAAGCCGACCAACAAGTCAGAGGCGTTATCGTCCTTCCCAACGGTACAGGTAAAAACGTAAGAGTTTTGGTTATCGCAAAGGGCGAAAAGGCTGACCAAGCACAAGCAGCCGGCGCAGACTACGTTGGAGCAGAAGAAATCGTTGCGAGAATTCAAAAGGAAAACTGGTTCGACTTCGACACGGTTATCACGACTCCCGATATGATGGGCGTCGTAGGTAGAATAGGTAAACTTTTAGGACCTAAGGGCTTGATGCCCAACCCCAAGTCGGGTACGGTTACTATGGACGTTGAAAAGGCAATTAAGGACGTTAAAGCAGGTAAGGTTGAGTACAGACTTGACAAGACCGCAGTTATCCACTGTCCTATCGGTAAAAAGAGTTTCGGTAAAGAAAAACTTATCGAAAACTACAACGCTCTTTTCGAAGCAATCGTCAAGGCTAAACCCGCTGCAGCGAAAGGTCAATACATCAAAGGCGTATCCGTTGCTTCCACAATGGGTCCCGGCGTAAAGGTTTACAACAAGATTTAACGTTTTGATTAAAAACGTTTGACATTTCCTTTAAGAGATGTTACACTGTTATAGAAAAATAGAATAACCGTAGAAAGTTGGCACGCAAGTTTAATTACCGCAAGGTAGCCCGCCGAGGTAGCATTTATTATTAGGATTTTTATGACCTTACGCTACTTTGGCGTAAGGTCTTTTTACGGAAAAAATAAATAGGAGGTAAAGAATTTGTCAGCAAATAGACAAGCAAAAGAAGTTGTTGTTGAAGAGATTAAGGCTAAGATTCAAGAAAGCAAATCCGTCGTACTTGTACATTATTCCGGTTTGACGGTTGCTCAAGATACCGAACTTAGAAACGAATTCAGAAAGAACAACGTTCAATACAAAGTATTGAAAAACACTTTGGTAAGAAAGGCTTTTGACGAACTCGGCGTTACGGCGTTCGATGCAGACCTCAACGGAAACACAGCCGTTGCGTTCGGTGCAGACGAAGTATCCGCAGCAAAAGTAGTCGTTGACGGCGAAAAGAAGTATGATGGCAAAATTTCTGTCAAGAGCGGTTATGTAGATAACGCATATATCGACGTAAACGGTGTTAAGGCACTTGCAAGTATCCCGTCGAAAGAGCAATTGTATGCAAACCTCGCTTGCGGACTTATGGGAGTTGTTCGTGGATTGGCTGTTGCCCTCAATAGGGTTGCAGAAAAAATGGGCGGCACTCAAGAATAATTCAGCGTTCGCTTAAAATCAGCGTTTACGCAAAAAATCAAATTTAAAAATAAAAATAATCGGAGGAATTTTAAAATGGCTGATATCGCAAAGTTAATTGAAGAGATTAAAGGTATGACTGTTATGGAACTTAACAGTTTAGTTAAAGCAATCGAAGAGGAGTTCGGTGTATCCGCTGCTGCTCCCGTTGCTGTTGCAGGCGGTGCTGCTGCTGAGGCTGCTCCTGCTGCTGAAGAGAAGACCGAATTCAACGTAGTATTGAAGGAAATCGGCGGTAACAAGATCGCTGTTATCAAGGCAGTTAGAGAACTTACCGGTCTTGGTCTTGTTGACGCAAAGAACATGGTTGAAAAGATGGGCACTGTTAAAGAAAACGTACCCAAGGAAGAAGCAGAAAAGATGGTTGCTAAGTTTAAGGAAGCAGGCGCAACTGCAGTTGCTGAATAATTTAGTTATAAACGGTTTAGCGGCGTAATTTTTACGTCGCCGAGCGGTTTGAATACCTTTAAAGAGGGTGAATCTCTATTGACGGGGTTCGCCCTCTTTAAGTATCTAAATTAATCGTATGTTGCATAACGGAGTATTATGTAATCGTACGGTCTTGCGTGTGTGACATGGATTTTTGCCAATTGCGAAATGTTGACTTTTGTTTAATCGCACGCCGTTGCAAAACGGAGTGTTGCGTTTTGCTTAATTTAGTTGCATTGTCTTTTACTAATTAAAAGACAACGCATATAGGCATTTAAAGCGAGAAATAATAAAATTACTTAAAAATCGGTTTAAATTTTCTTGTATATATGCGCAAAATCGGTTTTTAAAACCTACCTACTTGACAAAATCGCTCAAGTAGTTTAATATATTTTTAGTCGGACAATAACAATATAAAACGTGACGGTCAAAAAAGTCGGCGAGATTAAATTTTGGTCGGCTCGGCTTAATAAGTCGGCTTGGTTAATAAGTTAGAGCGGCTAATATAAGTCGGCGTGTTTTATAAGTTAAAAAATTGTTCGCATTTTATGCACGGAGGTTATTTATGCAAAAAGAGCAGATTATTTCGAGAATAAACGGCAAATTTGCATTTTCGAGAATTCGCGCGCTAAAGAAATTGAAAAAAGAATATCCGGACGAATTAAATTACGAGTACGGAAACAACGTTTTGCTTAACTGTCAATCGAAATATTCTTACGGTCCGTATTATCCCGCGATGACTGCGTATTTGTTATGCAGAAACGGCGCGGCTGTTTGCGGACTTACCGACCTTTTGACAACTTGCGGAATAAAAGAGTTTGTAAACGCATGTAAAATTTTGTCGCTTACTTACATCACGGGGTATAGAGAACCCGTCACCGTTCCGTTTTTGGAAAAAGGGTTTTTGACTATTTCTGTGTACGGTATTCCTTGCAATATGTATAAAAAGGTTGATATCGGTTTAAGAAAAGACAGAGAAATCAAATACGCTTACGTCAAAAACGCCGTGCGCAAAATAAACGAGCAATATAAAAAGCATAAAATCAAACTCAATTTCGAGCAAGATATTATTTCAAAAACTTTGTATTATAAGGGTGGAACTGTCGCAAACAAGCAAGTTTTTTATGCTTTGGCTGATAAAATAGTCAGCGTTTACGGCAAAGGTCAACCCACGCTCGACTTTTTAATCAACGACGTAAAACTTTCTCTCGACGCGCAAACGGTTGAAAAAATAAAAGACGAAACAAATCCTTATTATTTGTTCGACTTGGCAAAAGCCTTAAACGACGAAAGTATTTTCGGCAAGCGCAACCTTAAAAGAGACGCCGAAGTAACCGCTTACGCTCACGAAATAGGTGCGCTTTCGGTGGTTGAAATAAAGACTAAAGATAAAAACGAAGTATATAAAGTTGCCGACAGAGCAAAGGAAATCGGCGCAGACGGTGTCGCTTTTACAGCATACGCATTCAGTGAAAGTGACAGAGACGAGATATGTAAGTGCCTTGTAAACAACAAATTGTTGGCTGTTTCGCTTGAAGTTTTCGACGAACCTAGAAAAACTGCGGACAATATGTTCGGCAGTTTGTATTCGGACAATATTTTCAAATTGCACGCCTATGCTATTGTGGGGCACGAAATGTCCGTTTCCGTCTCTACTCAAGACGGATTTAACAGCAGTAAAATGGTTGAAAAAGTACCGTCGTTTGAAGACAGAGTAAATTTATTTGCGGAAATAGGTCATAAGTCCGTATGATAAACACTTCGTTATTCGATGGAAAACGTAAAGAAAAAACCGAGCAAATACTGAAATCTTTAAATATAAACGTACTATCGGGCAGTGCCGCAGAGCAACTGCCCGTAATTATAGCAAACGACCTTGCGGGGCAACCCACGCTTATCGTTTCCGATAATGACAACGACGGCGTGTATTTAAGAAGCCTTAAAGAGGCGTTTAGCAGTGCCGGATTAAGCGTTTCGGTTTGCATTTTTTCAACCGAAAAAGAAGAAACGGCGGTCGCAAGGCTTATATCGTGCGGCGAAAATTTCAGGTGCATAATAGCCGTCGGCGGCGAGGACGTAATAAACGTTTGCAGGTTTTATTCGGGACTTAAAAACAAGTATATTTTTGCCGTACCAAATACGGTTGACGTACAAGGAATAATACCGCCTTATGTCACTTTTACAGCAAACGGTTTGCCCGAAAACGTCAAAAATAAAACGATCGATACATTATTTTTAGATAAATCGGCATATTACAGATGTAAAAAACATGACTTAGCGGACGCCTTTTCATCGTCTGTAAGCAAGTGTCTTACGCTTGTCGATTATAAATATGCTTGCGCGGCGGAAGGTAAAGAGTTATCTCCTACGGCGTATAATTATTTTGTCGAGGCGATAAACGACGCACTGAATATTCCGTCTTCGTCTTGCGTGTACGATTGGCTTTTAAAATCTCAATTAAAAATTTCAATTGCAAAATCGATTTCTGATATCGACGAATACTCGGCTTGCGGCGACGTTGCTAAAATTTTGCTTGCAACGGACAAAACGGTTTCTAAACAAGAGGCGGAATTTGTCGCTTTCGTTCGGCTTGTAAAATTGTACAGAATGTATATCGGCGATTTAGATTTTGCATTGTTAAACACCCCCGATTTTTGTTCGAGAATAAACGAGGTTGCCTCGTTTATGGGCGTAAGGGTGAGCGACGTGCTCGCGGAAGTGAAACACTCTTTAAGCGTAGACGAGAAAAAAGGCAAGGCGGCTGTTAAGGCGTTGAAACCTCAACTCATTAAAGAACTCGACGGCGTAATTGCGTTGCTCGGCAAAATTAAGGACTTTAAAGTAAAACTGTGCAACCCTAAAAAGCCGATGAACAAATTTAGCGCGTTGCAAATTAAAAAGGGTATTGCGCTCGGCGCGTACACGGGTAAAAAGCCGACCATTTTAAAACTGATGAATTTAAGCGGTTTTTGCCAACTTTTAGATTAACTACATATTGACGGCAACACTTAAATTGGCGGCAACGCTTATGTCGGCGGCAATATAATGACGGAAACTTAAACACACAAAACATTACGTAAAATAAAAATAAACGCAAAGAAAAGATAATTATGGATATTAAACAAGCGGTAAAACAAACGGAATATTTTTTGCTCGATATGGACGGAACGATTTATCTCGACACAACCCCTATCGGCGACATGAAAAACACTTTGGAAAGCATTAGAAAAAGCGGCAGAAAAATAGTTTTTTTAACCAACAATTCTTCTAAAACAGCCGACGAATACGTGAAAAAACTCAAAAAGATAGGGCTTTTCGGCGAGGGAGACTTCGTTTACGGTTCGGGCGTTGCCACCGAAGAGTTTTTAAAAGAACACAGAAAAGGTAAGAAAGTATTTTTGTTAGCCACCGAGAAGATAAAAGAAGATTTCAAAGCGCACGGCATCGAGTTGACCGAAAGTCACAACGCCGATATCGCGGTGCTTGCTTTCGATACCGAGGTCGATTACAACGGTTTAATCGCGTTCAACGAGTGCCTTGTAAACGGAGCGGAGTATATCGCGACTCACCCCGATTACGTTTGCCCCACGGCGGGCATATCCGTGCCGGACGTAGGTTCGTTTATTTCGTTTTTCTACACGTCGAGCGGCAGAAGACCCGATTTGATTATCGGCAAACCCTCTACCGTCATGGGCGAAACGGTCACGTCGATTTTCGGCACAACTAAAGAAAAATGTATGATGGTCGGCGATAGGTTGATGACCGACATTGCATTCGGGTTAAATTGCGGATTTCATACGCTGCTTGTGTTGAGCGGAGAAACGACCGCCGACATGATAGATGAAAGCGAGACAAAACCCGAAAACGTTTTACAAGATTTAAACGAAATAGTCAAATACTTGTGAATAAAATAAAAATTTTTTGACGATAATTCCTTCCGTAACGGCGGAGGGAATTTTTTTATGCGAAAATTATTGGCGTGCTTTTTGATTTTCACGGCGATGTTTATGTGTTCGGATAGCGGCGAAAAACCTCTTTTTAACGGGGTTGACGGGGTGTATACTTTCTATTTAAACAGTGCGAGTTCTAATGCGGAAATGGTTACCGTGACGACCGGCGAAGCGGAAAATATAAAAAGTAAATTGAAAAACGTAGAGGGCGAAAGCGTAACTTTTTCGGCGGAATACGGCTATGAAAAAGAGTTGATAAAAAAATACAAAGCGGTTGAAGTTATGCGCGAAACTGTCAACTTTACGACAAACGTATATTACTATTCTGACAGAATTCCGTCTTTTGTATATGTAAAAGGCAAAAAAATAAACTTGCACGTTTCTTATAACGAAGAGTATAAAAGCGTGGGTATACCATTTATTTTCGGCAGTTATTAAAACGGCTTATATATGGATATGGTAAGGCAAACTTTTTTAATCGGAAAATTTAGTTGCGTTGTATAAAACGGCGAAAACATGGAAATAATCGGTACATAACAATTTGGAGGACATATTATGGCAAATCAAAAAAAATCATTTGGAAGTTTCATTAAGAAAAATCTATTTTACGTCGTTTTACTTTTGGTTATGCTTGTACTTACGGGCGTGGGAGTTGCGCTCTTGATAAACAGCGAACCAAGCGCGCCCGTCGCAAACATTACTTCGGATACGGATAAAGAACCGCCCGCAAGCGACAGCGGCGAAGAAAAACCCGACGATCCCGACAAGAAACCGACTGTTATAGTTTTTGGTATACCCCTTGAAAACGGAACTATGACTACTGCATTTACAGAAAATTCCGTAATATTCAACAAGACGTTGCAAGCGTATACGGGTCATATGGGCGTCGATTTCGTGGGTGAGAGCAATGCGAGAGTTTTGTGCGCTTACGACGGAACTATCGAGAGTATAACTACCGAATATTTATACGGAACTACCGTCACCATAAAACACGAAAACGGCTTGAAAACCGTGTACAATTCTATCGATGCCGACGAAAATTTAAAAGTGGGGCAAACAGTTAAAAAGGGAGATGCGCTCGGCGTGGCTTCGGACAACAACAAGCAAGAATATAAAGACGGCGCGCACCTTCATTTCGAGGTGTATGAAAACGGCACGAGAATAAATCCCGAAAAATATTTGCTTACAGACGAAAAGTAAAAATATTAGCGGACGTTTACGTTTATAAACAGCCGCTTGGGATTTAACAATAGCGGACGCTCAAGATTTATATAAATAAAAATCCGATTTTTTAAAATAATAAATCGGACATTTCAAAACAATAAATAGGTAATAAACAAGACCTTTGCGTAATAAAATTTAGCGGAGGTCTTTTTTATGCGTAAAATTATTTGTTTGTTGCTTGTTTTTATTTGTCTATCGCTTTCGATTTCTTGCGGGAAAAGCGAGTCGCGCTACACGCCCGTAAAATACGACATAAATATAAATTACAATGAAGAGGAAGGAAGGGTGTACGGCGACGAATGTGTCACGTTTACAAACGACGTATCGCGTGAAATTGACAAAATCGAGTTCGATTTATATCAAATTCCAGCCAAAACGGACAAAAACGGCATTATAGAAGACTGCGGAGTGAAGGTCGTAAAAGTGAGCGATAATTACGGAAACGTCGATTACGAGTTGAGTGACGACGGCGGCGCGCTTTCGGTTAAACTAAGAAAGAAACTTAAAAAAACGCAAAAAATCGCATTGTATATTTCTTTTGTAACGACCTTGCCGATTACAGCCGAAAAGTTGGGGAAAACCGAGGACTATATAAATTTGTGCGACTTTTACCCAAAGGTGAGTTTTTTCGACGGTAAGTTTCGTCATTACAAGCAAAAAGATTTCGGCGAAAGCCGTTGCGATAGGGTGGCAGATTATTCGGTAAAGGCGAAATTCAACTCGAAATTCGTGGTTTGCTCGTCGGGAAAATGCGTTTCGACCGAGGTTGACGACGATTACGTCGTGTATAATTACGAAGTAAATAATGCGCGCGGTTTTGCTTTTACATTGTCGCAAAATTATTCCGTTTTGCAAAAAACCATAAACGGGACGCTGATTAATTATTGTTACGTTTCCGACGAAACACCTCAAAAAACATTTGAAATAATTGAAGATAGTTTTACGTTTTTCGAGAACGTTTTTTGCAAGTACGGATACAAAACATACACCGTTGCCGAAAGCGAAATAAGGCAAAACGGAGTAGAGCAAAGTTGTCTTTCAATTGTCAAAAATACGGGCGACTTTGACGTCTTTACGATGACCGTTGTGCATGAAACCGCCCATCAGTGGTGGTATAACCTTGTCGGAAGCGACGAATTTTCTTTCCCTTATATAGACGAAGCACTCGCCGAATATTCGATGATTACTTTTTTAAAACAATATAAAAAAGTCAATATAAATACCGACGAGTACATAGACGACGGAATGAAACAATTTTATTTTTGCAAAGAGTTTTATTTAAAGGAAAACGGCAAATTCAACTGCTCGCTATCAAGAAACGTAGACAGTTTTTCTTCCGAATACGAATATATAAGCGTGGTGTATAGAGAGGGGCTTTACGCTTTTTATTCGCTCGACGAGTTGACGGGCGGTAAAAAACTTATTAAGGCGTTAAAGGACGTTTGTAAAAAGAAAAAGCACGATATTTTAAGCGAAAAGCAACTTCTTGACGCTTTGCGCAAACGTTGCGGGCGCGGCGGCGAAAAATATTTTAAAAGTTTTTTAAGCGGAAAAGCGGTTTAAAATAAAAACAGCAGTTTAAAATAAAAACCAGCGGTTTAAATTTGAAAAATTATCAGTTTATAAATTAAAAAATATGTGGTTTAAAAATTAAAAAAATCGGCAATTTGTTTTTGTTGTGCGGCTTAAAGACACGTGACGATAATGCAATTTAATTCGAGCGTTTTATAAGTGAAATTTAAAACTAAAAATTAAAGGCATAAAAGTGCGAAAATATGTTGATTTTTAGTTGGGAAATATAGTATACTTTCATAGAAAGTAAAAATTTGAAAGTTAAAGCGAGATAAAAGCGAGTTTAAACGAAATTTAAGCAAAAATCGTAAAACCCGCTAAAAGTTTTGTAAAAGGCAAAACGAAGGAGAAGTATGCCGTTATTACAATATAAATGCCCCAAATGCAACAAAGAATTTGACGAAATAGTAAAAGATTGCACGCAAGAAGTGCTGTGTCCGGACTGCAAAGTTAAAGCGAACAGATGTTACAGCGGAACGATGTTTTCTTCAACGGGCAAATCGTGCGGAGGGTGCACGGGAGACTGCAAAACTTGCGGCGGTTGCCATTAAAGTTGCCGCTAAAGGGGTAAATTTTTTGAAAAAGACTTTAAAAACAGTAATTTGCGCATATATTGTTTTTAAATTGTATTGACAAACGCGCGATAAAATGTTATTATTTTATAAGACTATAAAATCTTAATAGAAATTAAGGAGTTTATGATGAAAAAACTTATCGGTTTAATTTTAACCCTTACGTTGGCTGCATCGTTATTTGCTTTCGTCGGTTGTAAAAACAACACAAGCGGCGACGATTCAGATACTACACCGGGTCTTGTTTATGAAAAAGTTACGGATGACGATGAAAACAGTTATTACGTCGTTACCGGATACAATATGTCGGATGAAGAGGCAGAAGCCGTTGCCGACGGAAAATACGAATCGTTTATGAAAGACATAGTTATTCCCGCAACTTACACCGAGAATGACGAGACTCTTCCCGTAAAGGAAATAGAGGACGGCGCGTTTTCGGGTCAACTTCTTTTCAAAACGGTTAAGTTTGAAAAGGTTGACGGCGCATACAATATCGAAAAGATAGGTATGGGCGCGTTCGGCGGTTGCTATAACCTTGAAAAGATGGAACTTCCGTTTGTCGGAAACAAGGTTGACGCCGTAAACGATAAAAAAGTATTCGGTTATATCTTCGGCGCAAGCGAAGCAAGTAATTCTACAAGTATTGCTCAAAATTACAACGACGCAAGCGAAACGCTCACCGTTTATATCCCAAACTCGTTGAAAACGGTTGTCGTTGACGGTCAAGAGACTATTCCCGCATATGCGTTCAACAATGTAACTATGCTTGAAAACGTTACCATTAACGGCGCAACTAAAATCGGCAACAACGCGTTCAGCGCATGCACGGGTCTTACAGATTTCGTCATTCCCGACACTGTTACGACTATCGGCGAAAGCGCATTTAAGGGTTGTACTTCTCTTATGACGGTTAAGTTCCCGCAAGGCGAACACGTAATTATGCAAGAAGCGTTCAGGGGTTGCACCTCGCTCGGTTATGGCAACGTAAACGCAAACGTAATTGCAATCACTGCAAAAACCGTTTATGAAAAAGCATTCTATGGCTGTACTTCTTTAAGAGCAATTACTATCAGTTGCGATATACCGGCATACACTTTCTATGGTTGCACTTCGCTTGAAAAAGTAACGTTCTTGGGTACTAACACTATCGGAGTAAACGCTTTCTTTGACTGCACCGCACTTAAAAACGCGCACGACAGAAATCCTGATACAAGGGCATACCTTGTAAACCTCGAAACCGTTACAAATTATGAAAACGCTTTCGATTTTGAAATCTAATAGGTTTAAAAACATAAATTTAAAATAAGGTTAAATACCGCGAACTTGTTTCGCGGTATTTTTTATGCGCAAATTTAAACGGCTATATATGCTGGCGTATAATTAAATTTGCTGTGCGTTTGGTTGTGCGGTTGATGTGTAATTATGGTTGGCGCAACTGTTTGGTGTGATTTGTTGTCGGCTGTTGTGGTTGCATTGGTGTAACTGTTTGGGTTGGAATTGGGTTTGCGTTGACGGTGTTTAATTTGTTGTTGGCGGTTGTCGAGTTTGTGTTTTAAAATATCGTGTCGTTCGCGCTAACGGCTGTTATGTGGTCGTTATGGTGGTGATTATGCCAAGTTACCGCGCAGCAAAATTTGTGGTTTTGCGGTTATGTTTGCAAAGCGATAAAATCGTTTTGCAATTTTTAATATGGTTTTTTAATGATATTTTTAAAATATATATTGAAAGAAAAAACAAAGTATGGTATAATAAGCGTGCGTGTCGATTAAAGGACCGTTTTGACGGTTTTATAAAACACGTATTAAGTAAAAACGGAAATTCGGAGGATATAATGAGAGAGCATTTACAGATAAAATTCGACGACAAAGTGAATTTAAACGGTTATGTATGGAAAAACGAAAGCGTAAAACCAAAAGAGATAATCGAAATTTCGCACGGTATGGCAGAGCATATTTTGAGATATGACGAATTTGCCGAAAAACTCGCCGCCGACGGATATATCGTTTACGGCTTCGATCATTACGCGCACGGCGGCAGCAGATACGAAGGTCAAGGCTTGGGCGTATGCACCGATTACGATTTCATGACGGCGATTATTAAGGACATAAAGACGGTTAGGGAATACATAGACCTCGTAAATAAAGACGGCTTGGACGTTTATCTTTTTGCTCACAGCATGGGTTCTATGGCGGCGCAAAGGTATATTCAGTTGTATCCTCACGATTTTAAAAAGGCGATTATTTGCGGAACGGATTTCGCGGGAAATAAATACAAATTGGCGAAAAAATTATTGTCGCACGAGATAAAAAAACACGGAGAAATAAGTTACGTTCCGTTTGTCGAAAATTTGGGTTGCGGCGCGTTTAGCAAAAAGTTTAAGGACGAAGGGTTAAACGCTTGGCTCACTACAAACCCAGACAGCGTGGCAAAATACAACGCCGACGAATGGTGTGGCGCGCAATTCCCCACCAACTATTATTACAGTATGGCAAACATGATGACGCAAATCGCAAAAGCCAATAAGGAAAATAATTTTGCATATAGACCGCAAATTTTGTTAATTGCAGGTAAAGACGACCCAGTAGGCAACTTCGGTAAAGGAGTAACCAAAGTATACAAAACGTACGACAAATGCGGTTATGACGCACAACTCATTTTATACGAGACGGCTCGTCACGAATTGTTAAACGAAATAGAGGGCATTAAAAATCAAGTTATTTTCGACGTGATAAGTTTCTATAATTGACGAAGTAAAAATGATTTATGGCGAAAAAGCAAAGCCGAGCGATTTTATTGCAGTTTAATAGCGATTTAATTGCGGCTTAATTACGATGCCGACGGTATTGGAAAGAATTAAGAAATTACCGCTTTTACAAAACACGTATTGAGTAAAAACGGCAAAAACGATAAAATTTAATAGATTTTAAACATAGAAAATACCGATTAAAAAGTCAATTGATTTTTTAATCGGTATTTTATTTGGTAGAGTAAAAACAAGCCCGACGGCAACCGCTGTCGGGCTTGTTTCTTTTATAATTGTTTATTGTTGTTTAATTTCGATATCTTTAATTTTAAGTTCCGGCGATTTCGCAAGTAAGCCGAAACGACCGTAAAGATAAGCGTTGTCGTCGAAATAATCGATGTATTTCGTTCCGTTGATTTGTACTACAATGTGGTTGTTGTTCGTTTTAATTTGCAAAATAAACGGCTCGTTGGGTTTTATGTTAGCCTTTGCCGAAGCAAGTTTTTTCGTGCCGTAGTTCAACTTGTCGAGGTGTACGCCTTCTTGGTCGAAAATGAGTTGATAAGCATACATTGACTCGGCAACTTGGTTGTCAAAGTAAGAGTAGTTTTTCGCTCTGAATACAATGCCGCCCAAGTTTTCTTTTAAGGTTGAAAGCACCGTCATCGTCAAATCGAAATTATGCAAAGAGTCGTTGCCGAATAATCCGCAACCCAATTTTCCGTCGGAGAAGAGATATCCTTCGCAAATGCCTATTCTTCCGTGCATTTCTTCGGCAGTGCGCAAATCGATTTTTCCTTTAAGTTGAGTCGGAGTCACGTAATTAAAGCCGAGCATTGCAATATCGAGCGAGCCCGAAACAAGTTTAAGCGTAAGTTTGCGGAAACCTTTTTTAATATTGATTTTGCAAAGGTGAATATACGCAAAATCGTCCGCTCCGTTGATTTTAGGAATGGTGATTTTGTATTTCTTTCTATCGATAATCAGTCTTATAACGCTGCCTTCGCATTTTTTGGAAACGTAAGCCGAAACGTAATATTGACCCGTAAAGCCGGCGTTTATATCATAAGAAATAAAATCGTCTTTATCCGAAAGCAACACGCTGTCGAAATTGTTGTGTCTTATGGTGTTTTCCTTTTCGCCTTGACGTATTCCGTCTGCCATGGCGTAAGCGGATTTAATATAGAAACCTTCTTTTTCGCCTTTTTTATAAGTCGTTGCGGGGAATATCGAGGGTAAGTTTTTAACGGTGTCGAAATCGCTCGTGCCGAAAACGTCTTTGCTTACGGCGGTGTAAAGCGGGGTAGTTCCGTCACCGTAACCCACCGAGCCTCTGCCTAAAGAAACAAGGTCAAAAAGTTTTCTTCCGTTGTAGAAAATTCTCGCTTTCGCAAAACCGTTTTCAATTCTCACCGTGTGCAAACAGTTGGGGGTAATCGTTTGGTTGAGGTTTGCCGTAAAAGTTTCGACTTCTTCGCCGACGTGCTTTGTAAGCACCGCCGTGTTGACGCCTATTTTAAGTGTGGTATAACGCGACGGGTCGTCGTATCTGCAATAAACTGTCGCGCCGTCTTTACCGCCTTTAAAATTTAATTCCGCGGTGTACATTCCCAGCGCATTGGGGGTGAGAAGTTTGTTGTCCGTTATGGTAAGACCGGAAGTTTTTTGATATTCATAGTCTGCCTTTTTGGGGGCTAAAACGCTATAATTACACAAACCGTTTGCTGTCAAAATAGCACCGTTGGTAAAATATCGCGTGAGATTATACCTTCTGTCAGGTCCGCGTTTGCCGTAAAGAGTGTGATATGCGGTGTACACTCCGTCAAGGTCGGGAGCGATAAAACTGCTGTTGTGTCCGATGCCCGTATAGTCGTCGTCGGTGCTGATCATTACGGTGTTGTGGAAGGGTTGAGTAAACGCCGAAAGGTCGAAATCTTTAGCCTTTTGATAACTGTAACAAATTCTGTATCCTTTGGATAAAAAGTGGTTTCCCGTGTATGTGAGGTAATAATAGCCGTTTCTTTCAAAAACACTCGGACCTTCGGTCCAGCCGTTTAAAAAGGCGTCGGTAATTTTGTTTTCATCGCCGTAATCGGGTATTTCCAAAGTCGAAAGGTCGTTGTAGCACAGCCCGTCGCCGCCGTCCGAAGTGCTTACGGTGTGCATGAAAAACAATTTGTTGTTGTCGTCCACAAAGAAACTGCCGTCAATGCCTTTTAAAATTTTATCGGTGAGGGGAGTAAACGGTCCTAAAGGCGAATCGGCGCGGTAAAATCTGTGTCCCGTTCCGCTTGGGGAAGTGCAAAGAATAAATTGTCCGTTGTAATAAACCACTTCGGGGGCGTAACAACTTCTGAATTCTTCAAGAGTTTTATCCGTTTTCATCGCGATACCCGCGTAAGACCAATTGATTAAATCGTCCGAAACGTATACGACTATGTCGGAAAAAGTACAGTAAAGATAATATTTCCCGAGATATCTCAAGACAAACGGGTCGGCAAAAGAAGTGTCTTTTGCGTAGCCGTTTTTGCTTTGCTTGGCAATGTCGATAAAATTGACGTAAGTTTTTTGTTTCATAATGCACCTGTCTATATGTAATTTTTTCTTTAGGTTTATTATTTTAAAACAAATTCGTTTTTCGATAGTCAACTTAACGGTTTAACCGTCTAACCGTCGTCAAACGTTTAATTGTCTCATTTTCATATAATATTTTACCATTTTTTATACAAAAAGTCAATATCGAATAGCATTAAAGGGTAGTTTATGAGTAAAAAGGTTGTTTTTTTATCGCGTTTTCACATTTGAGCGTAAAATTGTTTTTTATAAGTTGCATTTTGAAGTGCTTACGGCTGTTAAGTATAATATTTTGTCTAAAATCGAGGTGTTTTAATCTTGCTTTACGTATAATGGGTTTAAGCCAAAATGTCGCGTTTACATAATACGTATTGCGTAAAAACGGCAAAAAACGACTAAAACGTTTAAAATTTATGAATATTTAAAAGCAAACCGCTACAAGTCCCGCAAAAGCGATGGCGACTGCGACGAAATTGCGTTTTGGGACTTTTTCTTTTAAAAGTATGCTCAATACCGTGCTAAATATTATTGTTCCGCCCGTAATTACGGGGTATTGTATAGAAACTTCAACTCCTTTATCGAGTGCCCACAGAAGGAAAAAGTTGCCCATTCCGTTTGAAAAAATATAAAAGAAAGCCGCCAAATAAGATTGTTTGGGTTTGTTTAATGTAAAAAGACTTGTTTCGTGTTCTTTTTTATATTTTGGCGCGATAAATAAAATTATTGCAGAACTGATTATAAAAGAGTACAAAAGCACAAACATATTGTAGTTTGCGTCGGGTATATGTATCGTGC
>CAKQKQ010000033.1 GCA_934249265.1 uncultured Clostridia bacterium
GTTGATAAAGAACCGACTTGCACCGAAAAAGGTAGCAAATCGCATCACTGCGTTCGTTGTAACGATAAATCCGAAGTTACCGAAATTCTCGCCAACGGTCACGTTTATGATAACGATGAAGACGCAGATTGTAACGTTTGCGGATATGTAAGAACGATCGAAACCATTACTCCCGAAATAATTGAAGGTAAAAACGATAAGTGGAAAAAAGATGAAGACGATACGTTATCGTTTACGTCAAACGTAGATTCTTCGAGTTTTATAGCGGTATCGGTTGACGGAATTATGCTCGACGAAACGATGTACGAAAAGCAAAACGACAGCACGAAAATAATTTTAAAAGCGCATTTTCTGTCTACTTTGTCCGTCGGAAAACATACTTTAAGTATAATTTCTTCACACGGAAACGCGCAAACCGAATTTACGATAGAAGCGCGCGCAAGCCAAACGACAACGGAAAACATTGAAAATATCGTTTTGTATCGGTTTTTATTCTTCTCGGCATGGGCATTGATTTTTGTCATCATTCTTGCATACGTAATCTATCAAGACCGCAAATTAAGCGACAACGAATAAACTACAAATTTAACGCAAAAAAGAGCCTGATTACAAAATCGGACTCTTTTATTTTATATCGACACCCCATGCCTAACACGTGGTTACATTTATAAAAAAGCGGCTTGGCAAAACGCCAAACCGCTTTTTTATATTTAATTTAAGGTTTTTAGTAAAAACTTTTCAATTCGCACCATTTGTCGCACCGCAATCTTTTTCATTTTTACCATTTTTCGATTTAGACCTATGCATGCTTTTAAGTTTTTACTTTACTTCACCTTCGATGAAGTACCACGTGCGAGGCAAAAGCGTCAATTTGTTGTCTTTTACTTCAGTCTCGCTTGGAAGCACGTTAAACGGGTTTTCAAAAGAATTCACTTCGTCGCTTTCGGTCATAAACACCGCCTTGTTAAAAGTTATATTCTCTCCCGCAATAAAAGACGCGTCGATTGTTTCTTCGCTTAAATTGCAAATCCAAAAATACGCTTTGTTTTCATTTTTTACGAAAGATACGCTTAAAGACGGAACTTTTCCGTATTTACCCGCTTTAAAATCGTCGCAATCGGTTTTGCATTTATAGACCTCTCCGCTTAAATTGTTTGCCGCATATTTCAAGGGGTAAAAAATGGTTTGCTTAATCGCCTTGCCGCTGGTTTGGGTCAATATCGGCGCGATTACGTTGACAAGTTGGGCATAACACGCGATTTCTATGCTGTCGCAATGGTTTAATATAGAATTGATAAGCGAGGCGAACACAACCGCATCGCGAGCCGTGTAAACGTTTTCTTCTCGAGCCGCGCCCACTACCCAAACTTTATCTAAATCGCTGCCTTCGTGATAATACCAAATATTCCACTCGTCCAAAGCGATGCCGATATTTCTCTTTTTTGTCTCGGGAAAATCTTTAAGACGTTTTTTATGCACTTCGTCGATAATTTCGGTCAAATACTCGATATTTTTATCGAAACCGTCGCTCGAACCGAAAAATTCATTTTTGGCTTGTTCGCTCTTTTTATCATAAGAAAAATATTTATGACTCGAAACCAAATCGACATAGTCGTAGCATTGATAAAGCACCGTTTTTTCCCATTCGGGAAACGTCTTCATATCAGAAGAACTGCTGCCGCAAAAAATCAATTTTATCGTCGGGTCGTAGTCTTTTAACATTTTAGCCGTCATTTTGGCTATTTGGGCGTAATTTTCAGCAGTGCGCGCACAAATTTGCCACTCGCCGTCCATTTCGTTGCCGAGACACCAATATTTGACTCCGTACGGCTTTTCTCTTCCATTTTTACGGCGTAAATCCGCCCAATAACCTTGCGTTCCGTTGCAATATTGTATGAGTTCGAACGCGGACTGCGGCGTACCCGTACCGAGATTGACCGCCATAATCGGCTCTAAACCCAATTTTTCAGCCCATGCAAAAAACTCGTCTACACCCACCTCGTTCGGCTCCATAAGCGACCATGCGAGGTCGGGTAAAAGCGGACGGTCTTCCTTTTTGCCTATGCCGTTTTTCCAATCGTAACCCGACACGAAATTTCCGCCCGGATATCTTACGTATTTCACGTTTAATTCTTTAATATATTCCGCGACGTCAGTTCTGAAACCGTTTTCGTCGGACAACGCGTTTTGCGGGTCGTAAATTCCACCGTAAACAGCCCTACCCATATGCTCTACAAACGACGAAAACAATCTGTTGTCCGCATTGCCGATTTTTTCGTCGTAATCGACGTAAATGTTTGCCTTTTTATTCATTTTTTTACTTCCTTTTCGTTATTTTTCTAAAAGGAAAGCCTATGCTTTTTCCCGCAGTTAAATAAATTTTAACGATGCGGGCAGCATAAGCCTTCGATTATATTGTTTTTGTTTCGGCAAAATCAAGTTTTGCCGTCAATTATTTTGCGTTTATAAAGCATCCTTTTTATAAACCGCAATCAGTTTTCTTCACGTCTTTTCTTAAACGCACACGCAATACCGGCAGCACAAATAAGCAATATTCCGCCGCTTACGCCCGATACTCTCGAAGAGCAACCGCTCTTACCGGAATTGCCCGAATCTTCGGAATCTGCGTTTTTAGTCCATCTTGCGTAAAGAGTTACGTTCTCCTTTTTGGACGAATCGAGGAACGTGATTTTTACTGTGTCGTCGAGATACCAACCGTCAAACGTATAACCCTCTTTTACGGGGTCGGCAAACTCTATTTCGCCACTGTCTTTGTTGTAAGTTGCGGGGTTTGCATCGCTGTTTACGCCGCCGTCGAGCACGTAAGTAATGGTATATTGTTTAAGCGTCGTGCCAACGTAAATGTTCTTGTTTTCGGTGATTGCCGCGTCGAAATCGAATTCTATAGTAAGTGCTTCGTCGGCATAGAAAGACAAATCGTAATCGTCGCTGATTCCGTCAACCGTTTGCGGTTTTGCAACCTTACCTTCGCCGTTGTTTGCACAAGTTAGATATCCCGCATATGCGCCGTCGTGAATAAGTTTTACGCAATATGCGTTTATTTCTGCCTTTATAAAGCAAGAAGAATATTTCACTCCGTCCGCTTTTATAGTTCCCAAAGCGTAATAAGCCGCTCCGTCGTAAATTACTTCTTTCCAGTTTGCCGTAGCGTACACAACGGTAGATTTATCGGTAACCAATTCGATTTGGTTGCCGTTTTCGTTGAGGTTCGCCAAAATTTCGGCTTGAGTATCCTTGTATGCTGCTTTTAAATTTGTAGGCAATTCCGTCACTGTCGTCATAGATAAAATCGGAGTCGAAGTACATTCGGTAACCGTCTGTAAATAATTATAAACGGACAAGCCGGAAATCCAGCCTTTAAAGCCCTCTTTACCCGCTTCGTCTTCCGCACCGACGGTCATACCGTTTCCGTACGTGTCAACGCCGTTACCGCTGTTGTTCATTGACCAACTTTCGCTTATCGAAACCGTACATTTATTTCTGCCTACCCAACCGTTTGCATACTCGCCGTAAACAAACATTTCGGCTTTGCGTTCTGCCGTGGAAACGTTTAAAATCATTTCGTATTTGCTGCCGGAAACCAAATCCAACACCCAAGCGTTATCGGTGAAATAAAAACTGTCGCCGCCCAATTCTCTGCTGTCGTATAAGCAAAGTTTTAAAGCGTATTTGCTTCTTCCGTCGTCGGTCGTGTCCATAAATTCCGTTCTTACGGCAAAACCGTCTTTATTTTTTGTGTCCGAAGTGGTAGACAACAAATATTGCCAACTTTCGCCCGCGTCGAGCGTGAAGTTCATTATTACCGAAAACTCTGTGAGTTTGTCCGTAAAGTCTTCGGTGACGTACATGGGACTATATAAGAAACTTTTTGAAAGGTTGTTTCCGTTGGCGTTTGACCAGCCCTCGAAATACAAACCCTTTTCGCTATCTACTTGTCTTTGAGGAAATTCGTTGCCGAATTTTAAGTAGTTTCCGTTTGCGGAGATGTCTGCGACATTTCCGTCGGCATAAGTGGATTCGCTTATAAAATCGTATTTTGCGAGAGCGTCGCCAGTTTGCGCACCGAGATACATATAAACGTATTCTTCGGCATTTTCGCTTTCAACGGTAAATACAAAACTATCTCCTTCGGATACGCCGTATTCGTTGCCGTCGGCAAAAAGCGCGAAATCGTTGTCGAAAGCGTTTTTATAAAGAAGCGTCAACTTTTTGTTTGTCGTGTACAAATATACGCTTAAAGTTATGCTTGCGCGTTGACCTTCGGTTTGTTCGCGGTTTTGCACTCCGTACGCGCTCATATCTGCGTTTTCGTACGCCAAACCATTGTAAACGAGACCTTTAAACGACACAGTGCCCGATTTAGCGGCTTTCCACTCGAGAGTTACGCCGTTTGCGCCCGAGGTAAATTTATTACCCGCTTGCGCCTTGACTTGCGCGCTTACTCCGTCGGCAGACCAATTACCCGCGCCGTCGGTCAATAAATATGCGCCGTTATACTTGCCGTTTTTTACAAAAAACGAATTTTCGCCTTGATAAGCGGGTACGGTTTTTAATGACGAATAATCGCCCTCTGCCGCCGTTTGAGTAAAAAACGTGCTGGTTTGCTCTTGTTCGGCGGCTTTTACCGTTTTATCCGAAACAATGCAAAGCGATGTGGCGATTAAACAAAACGCCAGTACAAAAGTTACAAAAAAACTGATTTTTCTTTTCATTTTTTCCCTCTTTCTTTTTTTTATTTTAAGGTAAAATTACTTTACCATAAATTTCGCAGTCGCTCCGTTTCCGCAATTTTGCATCACGTAAC
This sequence comes from uncultured Clostridia bacterium, assembly GCA_934249265.1. Taxonomy (GTDB): domain Bacteria; phylum Bacillota; class Clostridia; order Christensenellales; family Borkfalkiaceae; genus CAKQKQ01. The sequence goes on from CAKQKQ010000033.1 coordinate 4,826, forward strand.
TTATTCTAATTTCGCCCGTCCAATCTTGCGGCGCAGCGGCTTTTACGTCAACCGTATACTCGCCTTTAAGATTGTAACCGATACTTCTTTTATTCATCGCCTCTTTTCCGTCGAAGAAAGGCAATCCTATGTTTTTGCTGAATCCGTCGATGTAATAGAATGTGGAATTACTCCATTCTCCGCTTGCTGTTTTATAGTCGATTCTAAATCCCAAAGCCGCGTCTTTTGAAGAAACGGGATTGCCGTAAACTTCGTAATTCATTTTAAAGGAATCTTTCTTTAAATTCTTTAAAAGCACGCTTGCCGCAGTTTTTCCTTCCGCATTGTCGCACATACCGAGATATGTCGCTAAACTTCTTTGATGAACGTCGGCATAAGGCGCATTGTCCGACCTTTGAGCATACCAATAATCCGCCCTTACGTATTCGCCGAAATCTTGCATGTATTCGCTGTCGGTTTTTGTTCCGTCGGCATTGTTGAGTTCTACGTAAACCGTTGCGTTGGGCTGCAATTCAACGTTTATATACACGCCTTTTTTAGTATCTACGTTGTCGTTTTTAGCGAAAACGTAAGGCACGTTCGACGAAGAATACGTCTTGTGCGTATCGTCGATTAAATAAGCCGTGGCGTTTGCTTTTGCAAAAGGAATATTTTTAAGTTGAATACTTAAAACCCTCGACTTGTTTGAATTATTGCAAAGAATGACGCCCGCGCGTCCGTCGTCAACGCCCGCATAAGTGATAATATCTTTTGCCTTGACGTCGGTTTTTACTTTATCTACCGGCAATCTGCCGAAACTCCACAATGCGTAAAACGCGGGATAACGCTCGTAAGAAAGCGAATTGATAAGTTCGTAAGAAAGACCGTCGCTCTTTTCGCCCGCCAAAGCCGCCCAGTTTACGCTTGTAACGTCGGTTGCGCTTAACAAACTTTGTATAGAACGGTACACTTCGGGCACAAGTGCCGAATACATATATTTTTCGGTAGAAAACGCGATAAATACGTTAAATTCGTTTAAGTGAGTTTGCACCGTTTCGAGGTTTGTATAACCGTTTTTCGTGTATTCGTTGAGTTGGTCTCTGTATACCTTTAAGTACGACGAAAAACTGTCTTCTCCCAGATTTTCTATTTCGCCGTTTTGACCGTAATAGTGCCACGAAAGTGCGTCGGGAAGGTAATTATCGTAAGTGCTTTCGATAAAATAAGCAAGGTCGGTCATGGTTTTTGTATTTCCGTTTACCGTGTACGTTCTTTGTTTAGAACCCAAATTTTTCATCCATGCCGCAGACATACCTACCAAAACAGCGTCTTTGTCGGCTGCGCGCACACCTTTGCTTCCCGCAATATAAGTCTTTACGTAATCAGCCCAGTCGCCGCTGAAAAATTGCGCGTTGTCGGGTTCGTTGCCGATTTCGTAAATGCCGTTTATATCGTTGTTTTTCATTACATTTACGAGATTGTGGCAAAACGTTTCGTACTTCGTCGCGTCGGGCACGCTTTTCCACGTACCTTGCACGCGGGCGTAATCGGGACAATAGCATATCGCGAAATAAGGTTGAACGTCGTTCTTTTTAAATTCGTTTACAAGTCTCAACGTGGACGAATACTCTCTTTCGTCAGACCCGTCCGATTCGTGACCGATATAATAGCCTAAACTGTTGTAACCAGTGCCTATACCCATGCCGAAACGGTGGCTTTCGGTGTTTAAATCTTTCATTGCCGGCACTATGGACAAAATATCCTCGTCGATTGTACCGGGGGCTGTGCCCACCCACGTCCAGTCTGAAGTAAACAAATCTATTTTCTTTAAATTTTGTACGCTTTTGCCGTCTTTTTCGGCAAAACTCACAGTTATTTTTTCGCTTGTAGTTTTTTTACCGCACCCGGAAAAACAGCCGAGCGCAAAAATTGCCGTCAACATAATCGATATAATTTTCTTCATTTTTACCTCTTAAGAAAGTTTTATGTTAATACTTATTACGCAGTTGTCGTTGTTTTGATTGTTGTTGGCGTTTAATGCAAAGTACAACATATCTCCGCCGTTTACTTGCGCGGTAAACTCAAACGTATGCAAAGTATATTCGCTGTCTACAACTTGCTCGGAAAACAAAAGCGAATCTCCGCTGCCGAATTTGTTTTTAAATCCGAAAAACCACACGCCGTCTTGTCCGCTTTTATATCCGTCGGGCGGATTGCGGAAAATGGAAACGCTTACTTTCGCTTTGCATTTTTTAGGTGCTTTAAACCCTATAACAGTTTCGGTATTGAGTCCGGGGATATTGTCGTGAATGGAAATTCTCGACCAGAAGTCCGCTCCTCTGTACATACCCGCAGTTTCGTTGTAAGTCATCGGGTAAAGTTTGCCCGTAGTGTCGCCGTATAAATAATACCATCCGCGATATCCTTGTTGGTTTGAAAAATCTCTTTTGAAATCGTATTCGGAAAGAGTTTTTTCTCCTTTTGACGAGCCTTTTTCTTTGGACGGGTCAACGTAACTCGTGGTAAACTTGCCGTCGAAATTATCTTGTTCGACAATATTTACGCCGAGCACTTCGATATAACTTTCCGTAAGGTTGTCTAGACTGTTTTTTATTTGTTGTTTGCTAAGTTTTGTTCCCGTATAAGCAACCCAGTTTATGTTTACGTCGTAAACTACTCCGTCGTAGCCGTTGTTGAAACATTTTCCGCTTTCGACGTAAAACATTACTTTATCGCCCTTTTTCACGCTTGACGTAACGTCAGAAAGGATTTGCATTTCTTCGTTATATCCAAAAGCGTAATTAAAAACGCTTTTGTTTGCTATCGAAATATCGACGTTGAAACCGTCGCCGCCCGTCCAAGATTTTCTTACCAAGCCGGTAAGTTCTATTTCGCCGTCAAATTCCGCCACCCATATAAGCAGCGTACCCGTTTTCATACCGGGGTTTACCACTACGTCGGTTACGTATTGATTTATTTCCGCACCGTACCAATGCGCCGTGGGAATATAATCTTGCGAGCCGTACTGCATCAAAGCGTATTTATCGGGCGAACCGTAACAATAAAACCAATTGTTCGCGCCTTGCCCTTGCGACCTTAAATCAACCGTAGAGGTCGGCGTTTCGACTGCGCCGACAAACTTTGCCGGCATACCGAACATACCCAAAGTAATTATGGTTGCAAGTAAAATTTTTAATAATTTTTTCATTTTTACCCCCGCCATTATTATTTGTTCAATTCTTCGTACAATTTGTCGTAATAACTGCTTACCGAAGGATATTTTGCAGCAAGTTCGGATACGATTAAATCGCCTTTCCAGTTCTTTTTATACTTGTTGCAGAAATCGCTCCACTCCGAATTGTACTTTGCGTTGTATGCGTTTTTGGAAGTAAGTTGGTCAAAATCGTTTAAACCCACTTTAAGCCCCTTTTTCAACGAAGAATTGTACAAACCGCCGTCTTTAATCATTCCGACGAAATACTCGCAAGCGTTGTTTGACGCGCTTAAATCGTATTCCATATAATTTTCGGTTTGCAAAATGCAGAACATATCGCGTTTTGCCGTGCTTTTAATCGCCGCGAATATACTATCTATTTCTTCTCTGTTCGATTCGTACGGGCTGTTGTAAGCGAAATTCCACGTAGCGAGAGAGGACAATGGGAAAGCGTAATCGTAAGTTTCCAACGTACGGTTAAAGCCGTTTGCGTCTTTGCCCATAAGGCTTACTCTTTCGCCGTTTTCCACTTTGTAATGCACGCCTTCGATGCCGTAAGTAAACAATTCGGTCGCTTCGTCACTCATAAGATAATCGAGATATTTAAGCGCGCGTTGAATTCTCTTTTTGTTCATTTTGCCGTTTATGCAAACTCCGCGCCAGAATCCCGGGTCGGTTCTCGTTCCGCCTTGTCCGTATTCGCCCGCGGGCGTGGAAATGATGGTAAACATCTTTTTACCTTCTTCCATAGATACGCCGTAAGTATCCATAAAACTTCCTAAAATGGTGTTGTAGTAGTTGTTTTCGAGGTACATACCTACTTTACCCTTTATAAACGAAGTTCTGCAATCGCTTTCTGAATTTACTATATAATCGGGGTCAAGTATTTTTTCTTGATAAAGTTTGTTTAAAAACGCAACCGCTTGTTTGTTGCCTTCGGTTACCCAACTTGCGGTAACGCCGCCGTTGCCGTCGTCGACAAATCCCCAATAAGTGGAATCGTGATATTTACCCGTACCCGTGCTCATCGCCTCGAAAATCCAGTTGTTATACCACATCGTTCTCGAACAGCACGAATAACCGTAAGTGTCGTCGCTGCCGTTGCCGTCGGGGTCGTAGTTTGTGAACGCGTAAGCCAAACGATAAAACTCGGTAAGCGTTTGAGGCGTTTTGAATTTATATTCTTCAAAAGCAGACGGATTTGCATCGTACTCCGCTTTGGTCGTTATTCCCTCCGCTTGCAAAATGCTGCCGAGTTTGTTGTTGAGATTTTCAATCCAGTCCGTCCTTATATACATGCCGTGCATGGGTATGTTTGTAAGGGGTATAGCGTAGTGACTTCCGCCAGCATAAGTAATAGTTTTGCTTAAAAACTCGAATTGTTTAAGCCTTGCGTAAATATTGGGATAATCCTTTTCGGTTACGTATTTTGAAAGATTTGCAACCGCTCCGTCTTTAATCCATTTTCTGTAAACGGACGGAGTGTCCCATACGGTGGAGACGAAAATGTCGGGCAATTCATTTGCCGCATAAAGCATGTTCAACTTGTCTTCGTAAGCGTTGTTGCTTATGCTCATTACGGTAACGTCCGTGCCCGTTGCCTCTTTAATCGCTTTATAAAGTGGCGTCTGGCGTTTTTTCGCGGTGTTTACCTGCGACATATCCCAACGCGCAATGACAAGGTCGCCCGTGTCTTCTTTTTCGTTTTTACCGCAAGCGGTAACGGAAAGACAAATTATTAATGACAAAATAAGTGCCATAATTTTACTAAAATGTTTCATCGTTTATACTCCTTTTCATTTATTTTTAAATAAATTATTCTTTAACCGAGCCTACCATTATGCCCTTTGTCAAAAACTTTTGGCAGAACGGAATAATGCCGAGCATCGGCAATATAGAAATAACTATCATTGCGGCTTCTTTGCCTTTTTGGTAAGTTTTGTCTATCGCGCTGTAATCGATGCTTGAATTTCCCGTCAATAAGTTGCGGATTTCCAAAGCGAGCGGGCTTTTTTCTTCGCTCATTATAAACATCAACGGCCAATACCAGTCGTTCCATTTATCAACAAAGTAAAACAAACCTATCGTGATAAGTCCCGCTTTTGAAAGCGGCATTACCATGTACCAAAATATAACAAACTCTCTCGCTCCGTCAAGTTTGCACGATTCGATTAAAGCCTCGGGCACTTGACGGAAGAAGTTTCTTAAAATTATCATGTAAAACACGTTTATACCAAAAGGTATTATCACCGAAAAATACGAGTTGATAAGCCCTAAACTTCTTACAGTGATATAAAACGGAATCAATCCTCCGCCGAAAAACATGGTGATAAGCACGAATATGAAAAATACTCTGTTGCCGGGCATGTTTTTCTTTGAAAGCGCGTATGCGCCGAAAGAAGTAAGCGTCAGCGTATACACAATGTAAACCGCCGAAATAAATATACTTTCTAAAAACGCAAAGCCTATTCTTCCTTGCAAAAGGATAAATTCGTATGATTTTAAATTGAAATGTTTCGGCAAAACCAAAATATTGGCGCGGTAATAGTCCCCTTCGCTCGCAAACGATATCAACAGCATATGCAAAAACGGATATACGCATATAGCGGCGAAAAATACGAATACTATCAAGACTATTACGTCAAAAGCCGTGGTTCTGTTTAATTTTTTCTCTTTTGATTTTATATTTAAATTAACGACGTTCGATTCCATTATTCGTACATCCCCTGACCGGTAATTTTTTTGATGACTCTGTCGCACCCGACAAGCATAAATACGTTTATTACCGATTTGAAAAGTCCAAGCGCAGCCGCTTTTTCATACTGACCGGACGAAATACCCAATCTGTATACGTAAGTATCCAAAATATCCGCCACCGAATAAACAGACGGATTATACAAGTTGAATATCGGGTCGAAACCCGCGTTTAACAATCCGCCCACAGCCATGATAAACATTACTACGATTATCGGCGAAATACACGGCAAAGTGATATACCACATAGTTTTTATTCTCGTGCAACCGTCGATTTTAGCGACTTCGTACAGTTCGGGATTGACGTTTGTTATCGCCGCTATGTAAGTAACCGTGCCCCAGCCCGCGTTTTTCCATAGTTCCGCTATAATCAAAACCGTGTAAAAGTATTTTTCTTCGGTCAAAAAACTTACTCTTTTGCCGCCGAAAGCGGAAATTATGTTGTTGACGAGACCGCCGTTGACGGCAAGCAAACTGTAAATTATGCCGGCTATCGACGCCCATGAAATGAAAAACGGCAAATATAAACATACTTGAACGCCTCTTTTTACTTTTTGATTTTGCATTTCAGCCAAAAACAACGAAAGTATAATCGGCACGGGAAAACAGAATATCAATTTTAAAACGCTGATTTTCAAGGTATTTAAAAGTGCGCGCGAAAAATATTCTTGCGAAAACAGCCAAGTGAAGTTTTTATAAAACGGATGCAACCACTCGCTGCCCAAAATACCCTTTGACGCGTAAAAATCTTTAAACGATATAACTATTCCGTACATCGGAAAGTACGAAAACACCAAGAAAAAAGCAACTACGGGTATAAGCATCAAATAGACGTCCATATACTCGATAAATTTCTTTTTGGTCAAATTTTTCTTTTTATTCATTGTGTTTTACTCCTTCGCCGTATATTTCCATGTCGCTTACTTTGCTTAAATATTCGCTGGGCGTGCAGTGCATATATTGATAAAAGTTTGAATAATACGCTTGCGCGCTTTTATACCCCACCATATACGCCACGTTCGCCACCGTGTTGACCTTTAAATATTCCAAAGATTTTTGTATCCTTAAAGTGTTGAGATATTTTTTAAAACTCGTCTTTATATTTCGCTTGAAAAGCCCCGAAAAATAACACTTGGAATAATTAAACTGTTTTGCAAGCGAGCCTATTGTGAGGTCTTCGCTGTAATGGTCAGAAATGTAATTCATTACGTTGTAAAAAACAAGTATATCTCTGCGCGTGGAAACCTCTTTTTTCTCTACGTGTTCGAGATATTCTACCACGCAATATTGATATATGGCGTTTTTAAATAATTGCGAGGTATCTTTGTCTATCTTTCTCAAGTGCGTAACGATATCGTCTACCACAGCCTTGTCCCTTATAATCGGGTCGACTATGTCTTGTTTTGATAGCACTTTCAGATAGAAGTCCGAAAACACCGGCGCAATTATGTTGATTTGCGAAATCGCGGTATTGTTTACGTCGATAGAGTGCGAAACGATGGGCGGAACAAATAACAGTTCGCCCTCTTTAATTTCGTATGATTTTTGACCAACGGTACATTTTAACGTCCCTTTTTCGACGTAAATAATTTCAATCGCCTTGTGAAAATGCACAAACGCGATGTTTTTACCGTAGCCTACGTATTCTTGAAAGTCTCTTAAGGTTTCGTAATCCATAATTTACCGCTCTTTTATTTAAATAACGACGATTTCCCCGATTTGCCGTTTTATAATTTTATCGTCGTTTTACAAATCGGTTTTGTCGTTTTTAAATTATTATAAAATTTCTCTAAGTTTTGATTTTACTTCCGCTCTTACTTTTGATGCCTCGATAAGTTCGATTATTTCCTTTTTGTCTTTTGCCTTTTCCATGGCAAAATACAAAAAGTCTTTTTGCTCGTAATTGCCGTTCGACTGCTGCAAAATCTTTAACGCTTTTTTAACGTAGAACGACGTTTCGTTCATCTTTTTATATTCGACTTTTATCGATAAAGAGTCGCCCGCATTTACCGCCAAAGTAAATGTTAAATCGTCGACAGAATCGAAATCTTCGACAACTTTGCCGTTTACGTACAATTTCACGTCGGGAGCGTAAGTATTTATAAACTTGAAAGTAAAACTGCGCTTTTGGGGTAAAACCGACAAATCTCCGCTCGATTTTATCGTTAAATCTTGCGTGCATTTGCCGTTTTCCTCGGCATAACTTAAATTAAATTCGGTAATGCAACTTGCGTCTTCGTCTCCCTCGTAAAGGCTGAACTCTCCGTTACCGCAATACACGTTAATTTGCATTTTTTCGGGATTGCTTATAGAGTTGCCTTCGTCCAAAGAAAGAGGGAAAATCGTTCCGCTTTTTGCCAAAACGGGAATAGAATCGAGATTCCTAAACATAGTCAAAACTTTGCCGTTTTTGTCGTTTACGGAGTATACGTCTTGCGTAAACACGTCAGTCCACACCCCTTGAGGAAGCCAAACTTTCACCCTTGCATAACCGTCGTTTTTGGTATGCTCGGTCACGGGCGCGACTAAAAGGTTTTTACCGAATATGTATTCGTTTTTCATTTTGTACGCCGCGGGTGTTTTATACTCGTAATAAAGCGGCTCGATAAGTTGTTCGGCGTTTGAATAACACCTATAATCGGCAGAATATAAAAACGGAATCATTTTATGACGCAATCTCAACCAATCGGCGACAATGCCGCCTACGCCGTTTTTATAAACGCACGGCTCTTTGGTGGTCGAAGGGCTACTGCAACAATGCAATCTGTTTATCGGGCTGAAAACGCCGAATTGGATATGCCTTAAATAAAGTTCGCCGTCTTGTTCGCCGAGTAAGTGCCCGCCGATGTCGTGACTCCACCACGAATATGCTATATTGCTTGCCGTCGCCGTAAAATAAGGCAAAAATTGCAACGTTTTCCACGAAACAAACGTATCGCCCGAAAAACCGAGAGGATATCTGTGCGAACCTATGCCCGCATATCTTGACAAAATAAGGGTGTTACCTTTATTTTTGCATGCGTGCAAATAATGATAATGGTTGAGCGACCACAACGGGTCGAGATTTTCCATTTTCGTGTTAGTGCCTTGTTGCCAGTCTACCCACCAAAAATCCACGCCGTCTTTTTCTTCGGGCGTGTGCAATATATCGAAATAATTGTCGATGAATTTTTCGTCAGCGATATCGAAAAGCACGGCTTGTTTTGTTTTCGGGTCGATACCCATTGCCTTAGCCATTTCTTCATATGCATCTTCCCAATATCTCACACCGTCGGCGGGATGCTCGTTTAAAGACACGTGCAAATTCATCTCGTGCAAGGTCTTTAAAAACTGTTTGTGATCGGGGAATAAATTTACGTTCCACGAATACCCTGTCCAACCAATGGGATAATGACTGTTGAACGAGTTGTTGTATTTTAAATCTATATTTTTCTCTTTTACCACGTTGTCCGAATAATGCCAGTCCATATCGACGGTAGCAATGGTCAACGGTATATTTTCATCTTTAAATTTATTCATTAAAGCGATATACTCTTTATCGGTATACGCGTGATAACGACTCCACCAGTTACCCAAAGCATAACGCGGAATCATTGGTATATTTCCGCTTATTTTCAAAAACGCCCTTACTGCCCCGCGATAATCGTCGCCATAAGCAAATACGTATTCGTCGCTTCCATCGGCTTTTTCGGGCAACACAACGCCACTATCGGACAAAGTAAGCGATTCGCCGTCGCTTAAAACAGCCACCCCGTTTAAAGAACAAACACCGTCGTCGAGTTGCACTTTTTCTTTGGTTTTTCTATCTCCGTCGAAAAGCCCCACGTAACAATCGTCGCCGTCACACTTATCGAGCGTTCTGCACGTTCCTTTAAGGTTTTTGTCGTTATTTAATTTTACCCTTTTCCCGTCTAAAATAATCGCGCACTTTTCTCTATCTTCGTTGAGAATCAAAGTGCATTTATCGGTGGAAATTTCCGCTTTGTCTTCAAGTAGCGAAACTTTAAATTCGCACTTGGGCATATTGCGAAACCAAACCGTCTGCGTGGCGGAATCTCTATATTTTTTTGTAGTGCTTTTTTCTATTCTGAATAAACGGTCAAATAAAACCGTAACGCGATAATCTTTCCAAAAAACGACGTTACCGTCATCTGCTTTTCCTGCTGTTTTTGCAATTAAATTTACGTCGAGCATTGCTTCACCTGTCCAAATATTTATAACGTACCGAACGTGTGATTTTCGCTCGGATATCTTAATCAATTATATCATAGCGCAATGTCTTGTCAATCAAAAAAATTTTTACGGATATCAAAAAAATTTCGATGATTTTTTGCAAGCCGATAAAACGATTTTTATTAATAAAAATCGTTGCTGTAAAGAAAATTTATACAAAGTTTAAAATATTTCCGTCTTTGTTTTTTGTTTTAACGCTCGTTTTTTTATAAGTGTCAAAATTTTCTTTATTGACTGAACGTTATTGTAAAGGTATAATTGTATTTAGTGAAAAAATATCACGGAGGTTAATTATGAGGAAAAACACTATTTTAAGCATCGTTTGCGCGGTGGCTATGTTGTTTTGCTCGTTGACGGCGATTTGTTCGTTTGGCACGGTTTATGCCGACGATAACGACACGACAGTTCAGTCGAACGAAATTTTACCCGTTGCGCATTACAAATTCGACGATGAAAGCAACGTCGGTAAAGACAGCGCGGGCAATTATGACCTTACTGCTTACAATACCCCGCTTGCTCAACAATCCGATAAAGGCGCGTGCGTCGATTTTGACGGGAATTCGGGTCTTTGGTTCAAACCCGTGGGGGATAAAGATTTTACGGACATATTTCCCAACTTTACCGTAACTTACTGGGCTAAACACGACGCTCTTCAATCTACTATGGCATTTACCGTAGGCACGGGCGTTGCGTACACGCAAGAAGGTTTCGGTCAAGGTTTTTATATGGGCAATCATGCGTTTATGGTGCCCGTGGGCAACGTAGGGAACAACAGCGATTACGCCGCAAACTTTAGGACTTCTTCTCTCGACGGATTCGGTCCTTATGCGGACAACTACCCCACGAGCGAAGAATGGAATTTTTACGCGTTTAAATACGTAAGTCCCACCGAAATTTACTATTCGATAAACGGTTACGTTTATAAAATCAATGGAGCGGAAGCCGGTGCGAAAATCGCCAACCTCGTGCAGACGTTTACTATAGGCGGAATCATCTTCAACAACGGCACTTCGTTCGCAAACGGTTTCGACGGAAAAATTGCCGATATGAGAATTTACGCCGCTGCAATAGACGACGCTCAACTTAAAAAACTTGCCGACGCGGGCGTCAATTCGCAAACGCAAGTCGAAACGGAAGGATTGTATATTAAAAGCGTAGAAACGCCCGCCCCGATTACCGCGGAAAACAGAGACGAACAATCTATACTTACCTCCGCTAACAACACGGATATAAACGTGGTTTTAAGCGACGGAAGCACAAGCAATGCAAACGTTTTCTGGAATAAAGTTTCTTTTGAAAAAAATAAAGCGACGGTAAGCGGCGTCGTATCTTACGACGGAGCGGCAAACGCTTTAAATACTAAAGTATATATGGACGTAATTTTAAAAGGCGGAATAAAAACCAACGGTATATTCACCGATAATGCGGTTTTACAACGCGGAAAAGCCGTCGTTTACGGAACAGCGGACGACAACTCGGGTATAGTAAAAGTAACCTACGGCGAAACCGTAAAAGAGACTACCGTAAGCAATTACGCTTGGTCTATTGACCTCGGAATAAACGACGCCGTTTTTGAAGGCAAAACTTTAAAAGTCGAATATGCGGCAGACAGCGAAAACTTCGTTGCGGTAAATGAATATTCAAACGTTCGCGTGGGCGAGGTCTGGTTGTGCTCGGGTCAATCCAACATGGCTATCACTATAGAATACATCGCCAATAAAGACGACACGGTAAACGGTTTATACTCTACCGCGACAAATTGGCAAAACATTTCTATTTTTAACGTTCCATACGCACCCGCAACAACTCCCGCAAATTCGGTTGCGGCAACTTGGCAAACGCCTACTTCTCTCGACGATGCGAAAACCGTAAGCGCACTTGCAACGGCTTACGCAGTACAACTTCAATCTGTTTTAAAGGACGTGCCCGTAGGTATAATCGTATCTGCCGTGGGCGGTAGTTGTATCGAAGAATGGATAGATGCCGACAGCATGAAAACTTTGCCGTCTAACGCTCAATCTATGAACAAAAACGACAGTTATCTTTACAACGGAATGATAAATCCGTTATCGGGATACGGAATAAAAGGTATTTTATGGTATCAAGGCGAAGCCAACGTTTTGCACTGCGACGATTACGTTAAACAATTCAACGCTTACGTAAAGAAATATCGCAACATTTTCAACGATTCTTCATTGCCGATAATTGCCGTTCAACTTCCGCAATACTGTGACTGGACAACTTGGACGGATTTCAGAGAAACTCAATGGAATTTACAAAACGAAATCGAAAACCTTTACGTGGTTTGTGCGATAGACCTCGGAGACAACACTTCTCCTCACCAAACCGCATATGACAACGATTGTATTCATCCGTCCGACAAATGGGCGCTTGCATTGAGAACAACGGGTCTCGCCGCCGTAAAAGTTTACGGCATAAATCAAAGCGAATCGCCTTTCGATATCCCCTACGACGTATCTCCTTACGCCGTAAGCGCAGAAGAAACAAAAGACGGTATTTTGATTAAAACAAGCGCGCCGATAATCAAGAAAGCGGATAAATACCAAGGTTTCTGGACTTATGCCGACAGAGAATGGAAAAAAGCAGAAGCCGAATGGGTTGACGGCAACCTTTTAATCAAAGGCAATTTGCAAAAAATTACCGCGGTAAGATATCTTTACGAAAACATTTTCGACGACAGTCTTGTGTTTGCCACAAACGAAGCGGGACTTCCTCTCGCTCCGTTTAAAAAGATCGAAGTAAAACCCATTACCGAATTTTCCGTTACTCTTTCGATAACCGGAACGGACAAGACGACCTCCACTACTACTTTTACCGCAACACTCGGTCAAACTTTTGTTTTCACTGCGGCTCAACTTGAAAACATCAACGTAAAAGTGCTTGTCGGCGGTCAAGAAGTTCAAGGCGAAAACGGCAAATATACAATCGTAGTCGAAAACGATACTTCAATCGAAATAATTTATGAAAGCACCGCTTCCGATTCCGACCAATCGGATACTTCGGACGAAGAAACAACGGGGTGTACGGGAAAAATTGACGGTTCTACCCTTATATTTGCTTTGTTTGCCATGGCTTTCGGAGTAATCATATTCAATTTAAAACGTAAATCAATTAAAGATTGATTGATTTGATTTATCGGTTTTTGATTGAAAAATAAATTACAATAAATAATCGTTTTATGTCATAAAATTTAAGCAGCCGAGCGTAATATTGCGCTCGGCTGCTTTTTATTGTAAAAAAACTGCGGCGTGCAAAACTTTGCGCGCCGCGGAAAAATTTAGTTGCTGTAATAAAAATTAATTCTATTTAAGTTATAATTCCCAATATTTTTCGTCTTCGTTTCGTTGTTTTACGATATATGCCAAATTTTGATAAATTTGATTTTTATTTAACATATATACATACTGCAAAAAAACGATGCTTGTTTCACCATGATTTTTCTTCCTTTTCTTTAACTAAATCGATAAATAAACGCCTTTAATTGTCGTTTTTACATCATACGTAATCTCTAAAACTGACAGTTTTAAAAAATTTAACCCATTCAATTACGATTAAAAAACGTAAAATCAAAACAACTTTTTGTCGGGAAAACACCAACCTTTATAC